>DMRV01000060.1 GCA_003456455.1 Flavobacteriales bacterium | reverse complement strand
GGTAATCTGTATTTCGAAAATCTAGAGGCTTTCCAAAATTCTTTTGGACCAAACGCTGAAAAAATCATGGGCGACCTTCCGAACTTCACCAATATTGAACCTGTTATTCAGATTGCCGAAGTAGTGGTATAAATCCACCATTATCGTATTGCAATTTTAAAGCCCACCTTGCATCTGCAAAGTGGGCTTTTCCCTTTTTGAATACTAACCTACCTAAACTCCATTCCATGAAAATGCTCTTGATTTCTGGTGCCATCATCGCCAACGTACTTACCAATATCGGATTCAAATACTCTGCAATTAACGATGCTATTCCCGCCAAAAAATGGGGTTACCTAGCGGTAGGGCTGGTATTCGGGCTCATCAATTCCGTACTATTTGCAGAATCATTGAGATTCATCTCGTTGCAAGTAGCTAGCACTGTCTTCTTCTCGCTCACCATTGTTGGGCTGTATGCCGTAGCGGTTTTCTGGTTTAACGAACCTGTTACTATGCTTAAACTGGCAGGTGCATTTGTGGTAACCGTTGGGGTGATTATGATGTCGATATAGAGCCATTATGCCGCATGTTTAACTTAGCTTAAGAAAACTGACAGCGTATGACCATCAAAAAACCCATCTTTCTTCTCTTATTAGTACTCATCGGATTTGTGCTTTACACCTTCATTTCCACGGGCTTTTTCCGAACGGTGGAAAATCGTTTTGAGGGAGAAGTGATAAAAGAAATTGCGCTGAAAGGAGCAGAAGACATTACCGTAAGTGTGGAAGACAGCTTTGCGCTAATCTCGGCTACCGCCAGATTGGAGTTTCCACCCGTTGGGCAAGAACACGGTGGTCTGTACTTCATGGAATTGAAAAGTGGAGACTTCGTTGTAAAACACCTAACTGCTGATTTCTCCCTGCCGTTTGCGCCCCATGGTATTTCCATGCTTAAGACCGATAGTACCTACACGGTTGCGGTTGTCAATCACACCGAAGACGGACATACCATTGAGTTTTTCTCTTTGTATGAAGAAGAACTAACCCACATCCGAACTCAGAAGTCCACTTCACTCATCAGCCCGAATGATATTGTGCTACTGGATGCGGAGCGGTTCTATGTAACCAATGACCACGGTTATGAACATGGGGTAGGCCGTTTGGTTGAGGAGTACGGAAATCTGGCAATATCAAACGTGGTTTACTTTGATGGTCAGGATTATTCTGAAGCGGCTGGCGGCATTTCGTTCGCAAATGGTATCAACATAGACCGAGAGCGAAACTTAGTTTTCGTGGCATCACCAAGAAGGTTTCTTGTTAAGGTGTATGAGCCAAATGATGATGGAACATTAGCATTCATAGCAGACATTCCGTGTGGTACTGGCGTAGATAATATTGAGTTTGACCAAGAAGGAAATCTGTGGATTGGGTGCCATCCTAACCTGTTGCGTTTTACTGCCTACGCCAAAAGCAAAAAGGAGACAACGCCATCCGAGTTATTACGAATTACGTACCGCAGTAAAAGTGATTTCTCTGTGGAAAGTGTTTACACCAATGATGGTTCAGCGTTATCCGGAAGTACGGTTGCCGCACCTTTTGGTGATCTGCTTTTAGTGGGCACGGTTAAAGACGATAAGATGTTGATTCTTGAAATCGCAGAATAGCAATAATGAAATCCAAGCTGATTAACTTTCTTTCTTCCGTTTGCTATTTTAGGAGCAATTGTAGCAACAATATGCGATGCAAACCATGTGTTTACAGGAGCACTGAGCTACCCAAAACCCTTTTTATTTGGTCAAGCATGGTTCGTGTTTCCCGGGTTTATTATTGCTTTCACTTTCATGGGTTTGAACTACTTGTTCGCACCCGCAATTTTCCCAAAAACAGCCATCAGTACTGAAAGCACTAGCTCTGGAAGCCTATCTCTTTTCGTAGAGAACTTACTGTTCTTTATGATGGTTTATCTACTAAGTGGGTTCGGAAATCAGGAGCCTGTTTTACTCTCCGTGATATTTTACGCAAGCTTCTTGGCTCGATGGTTTTTCACCTACGAGCGCGCTTTCATCATGCTTTTCGCCATTGTTTTAGGGATTGGTGGCATGTTCGTAGAAGGCGCCATGACACAATTTGACCTTGTTCATTATCGCGAACCAGAAATATTTGGCGTTCCGTATTGGCTCGTTGGTGTTTACATGCACGGAGCCCTGGCCCTCCGTGAAGGAATGCGCTATTTCGTTTATCGTAAAGGATAAACCTTCCTCTTTATCGGTATTCAATCGAATACTCAATCGGGCTATTTTTCTTCAGCATGGCACTTACTCCGCAGTATTTGTCCTGAGAAAGCTTGACGGCCTTTTCCACCTTGGCCTTATCTAGGTTATCGCCCCAAAACACGTACTTCAATCTGATTTCTGAGAAAACAATCGGATGCTCTTCCGTCAGTTCCGCCTCGATATCCATTTCGAAATTGGTGAACGGAACGCGCATTTTATTGAGTAGGGAAACTACGTCCATTCCTGTGCAACCGGCTAACCCTGCTAGTAAAAGTTGCTTCGGACTAGCACCGGAATCATCACCCATTTCTGGAGTGGTATCCATTCTTACTGTATGGTTTCCTAGCTGACTTTCGAAGGCCATTTTCTCCTTCCAAACTGTGTTAACCTTGTATCCCATTATTTCGTTTTGATTGTTCCGCTTTTGTAGAGTTCCAATGCAGAATCTAAGACTACGTTAATAGCCTCAATGGGCAAGTCTTCGGTCGGACTTACCCTCAAGATTTTCATTCGTTTTCTATCTCCTGATTCCAACATTGGATGGTCTAGACGCTTTCCTTCCACCATCAGAAAGTAAGGCTCGTTAGTTTTCTTGTCTTTCCACAAATAGCAGAAAGCTCTCCCATGATAAACAAAACACGGAGAACCGTATTTGAGAATCTCTTCCACTTCACCGTCCACCCTTCGGACAATGTCTCGCATGGCAAGAAAACAAGAGCGATTCGGCTCTTCTTGTCTTAAGTAAAAGTTTGTGACGTCTTCCATACTGTTCTGCGGAAGCAATTTACTGGTTTGTAAGTTTAGACCATGAAAGATATAAGCCTTTACATTATGGCCGCATTCTACATTTTTGCGGGCTACTACCACTTTAAGAACCCAAAATTCTTTTTGCGGTTGATACCTCCTTATTTACCATGGCACAAAGGCCTGAATTATTTAAGTGGCGCAATCGAAATCTTTCTAGGTCTGCTCCTACTTTGCCCAGAATATTCAAGCTATGCAGCTTGGGGAATCATTGCATTGCTAATAGCTGTGTTTCCAGCAAACATTTACCACTTACAATCTACCAAACCGGGTGGAAAAGAACCCGTTTGGGTGTTACGGCTTAGGCTGCCTTTTCAGTTAGTGTTTCTGCTTTGGGCGTGGTGGTATACGTTCTAATCGAACTTCCCTTTATTGTCCAAAAACTGCTCCCACATTTGAAGAAACTTTTCAGAAGAACGTTTAATCGGTTCTAGGTCAACCCCTTCTTTTCTAGCAAACTCCAGTGTGGCTCTAGTAACCCTGGATGCGATATTCCTTATAATTCACGAAAAGCTACGGGTATTCAGAATTCAAAATAATCTTGTCTGAATTCCTTAACAAAGTATTTATATTTTAAAAAATCAATTTAACTAACCGTAAATTTTCCACCATATAAATGCAAACGCTTAAAGGCTAGGCCAAAAATCAACCAAATTATAGGATAATATGGCAATAGCATACGTTGCCCCTCTTGACCGTCAACTGTAATAATAAAACAAAGATTCAACCCCATAACTACAAGGAGAAACCAAGTCCACCCAACCGGATACTTCCAATTTTTCAGGGAGTATCCGGTTTTCTTTTTTGCTGAAACCCTTGTCAATACTGAGACACAGCGTGATTGCTTCATTGATTTTAGTGGTTCGACATTTTTTTCCGTCAAATTCGATCATTTCAGGAAATATCGAACCAAGCAGTTTGATTTTGCTTTTGGCATCAGCATCAGCGTAGAAATCACCAAGACCAATTATTACGTCCAGTGCCCTTTTCAGGATTTCACTTTTCTCCGTGTTGTCCACTTTAAGGTCGATGAGTTCCTGCTGAGCTTGGTTCCTTGAATTCGAGAACCGAGTTTTCATTCTGATAAAATCCTCCGATGAGATCGCCACATCGGCAAGATTATCTTCCAATCGTTCAATCCGTTCATTCTGCTGATCAATGAGGTTTTGGAGTTTGGAGATTCTCCCTTTTCGGTCACTTTCCCCACCATTCAACATGCGCTTTACCAGTTCCCTATGGATGATGACGTTGTCATTGGCAAGACGGAGGTCGTTCAGAACCTCAATCATCGTTTCGTTGGCGTTCTCCGCTCGATAACGTTCTGCTCTGCAATGATTACAGTGGTAATAGGCGTGCCTCGTTCCATTTCTACTTCGTGAACGACTACCTGTGAGTTTGCCCCCGCAAGCCGAGCACTTTAGGATTCCACGAAGAGGAAGCTGTTTATTTTGGACAGCCGTTTCTATCGGTATGTTCGGTCGGTTTCCTTTAAGCACTTGCTGAACTTGGTAAAACAGTTTTTCAGAAACAATTCCATCGTGCTTTCCTTCAATGAGCGCATAAGGCTCTTCGTCCGAAGCAGGTACCTCAATCTTGCCCATGTACATTGGGTTTCTGAGTAGGGTCGAGAAACGACTCTTCTTAACGGGTACTCCAGCATTATTAAGGAATTCGAGTGCTTGAGGCTGTGTTTTCCCTTTGGCAATCATTTGGAACGCGATTCGGATTGTCTCAGCGTGTTCTGTTGGCACGATAATCGGACGATTGTTTTCATCACGCGTGTTGCGGTAACCGTACGGAGCTGCACGGCACCATCTACCCGCTTTGAGAGCCGCACGGATACCACCTCGAATCTTGATGGATCTACGGTCATTGTCCACCTCAGGCATCACCAGATACATAGCCAACATCATCTTATTCTCAGGTACGGAAAAGTCAATCGGTTGTTCAATGGACTGCGCTTCGATACCGAGTTTTTTCAAACGGTCAATCATGTGGTAAGCATCCATGGCATTCCGTGAGAATCGGTCCCATGAAGTGAAAAGAAACAGGTCGATAGAACCCTTGTTCTTTCTAAGATACTCCAAGAACTGCTTGAACGCAGGTCGTTCGAAATTCTTAGCGGAATGATCTTCTGTGAAATAATAAACAATCTCAATATCGTTGCGGAGGCAGTAAGTTTCTAAAGCCTCAGATTGCACACCAAGGCTGTATCCTTTGGCTTGTTCATCGCTGGATACGCGCGACATCAGCGCAGCTCTCTTCCTCATTGTCTTGTCGTTTTAGTTCATCTACAATTACCTGAGCAAGCTCTAATTGAAACTCCAGCATCAATTGCAATTGCTCGTCTGTGTACTTTTCGTTTTTAGGGTCAACTAATTTTCTGCATTCTTTTAGCGTTAGCATGTTTGATTACGATGCATCCTGCTCTGTTTTTCCAGTAGCACGATACGTGTATCAATAGGTCTGATGTGTTCAGTACCGTCATTTCAATTTTACTTTTCGCGTGTTCTCGCAATAAATCACTTTTCCGTGTTGGGTCTTGACGGTGATGTCTTGATACCCTTTTTTCAATATCATTTCAAGAAGGCGTGTTTCTCGCTCGGCTTTCTGCAACTTTTTAATTTCCATCAAATCCATTTGATGATTCTGGTCGTAGCGTATTAAGACGGACGTCAACTCATCCTCTCGAAGCGCTTGAATCACGTTGGCTTCCATATCCGAAACAATCATCAACTGACCATGTAATATCTCCATATCGGAGAGTGAAAGAACCTCTGCTAATACTTCTGTAAGACTAAGACTGACATACGAACTGGTGAAAACCCTTTCCGTTTCATCATCATCGTATACCCCGCCCATAAGCATTAATGGATTGAATAGGGTCCCTTTTCCAGAATGATCCACAAGGAAGGATACAGGGGTTTTCAAGGTTAATGAAAACAGAACCAACGTTTCCAGACGGTTGCCACTTTTCATTCCTGGAGGAAGAAGACCCATGGCTTCATCTTTCGTTTCTGGTCGCGCTAAATACGCACGAATCTTTTCAGGATTCTTTCCATTCTCCATGTGCAGAATGAAGTTGAAAAGGAATTCTGTATTCCATAGCTCTTCAATCTCGGTAGTGGTTCCACCCATCATGTCATCCCGAAATGACTGTATCGCTTTCAGTGGAAAATTAAAGGCTCTCATTTTCTCTATGAGTTTAATCCATACAAACTCAGCGATGGAAAACCGATGCATCTTGTTCGCAGTATGTTCAGACATTAACAGTCCATTCCGCTTCCAATCGGCCATGATTTTAGGGTGAATTCCAGTATCGGTGGCACGATATGGCTGCTCACTCAATCTTTCGAAAATCTCACCAATATTTACCTGTGAACCTTTGAGGTTCTCGAGGATTGACCTCCATGTATCGGTATGTATGTTATTCTCAATCATCAATTAATTGTGTTATTACTTAAAAGTAAAATTACTAATTTTGTTGTGAGACAACAAAATGATTATCAGTTGGCAATCACATATCGGCAAGTATCTACACCGTTGCGATGAGTGCGGAGAGGAATTCAATGGAAGAAAGAATCAACAGTACTGCAACCTGAAGTGCAAGGCAAAACACAATAATGATTTAGCAATAAGCAGGCGCGACAGAGAAAAGGAAATGACCGCAGGCTACCTGAGAAACATAGAGTTGGTCTCGAAAGAATTGAATGGGTTAACAAACGAAGTTGTTACCGTGTCAATGGAACGGTTACTGGCTTTGGGGTTTGACCCAACGGTTCCAAATAAAAGAGTGAAAATTGAAGGTGACCTCTGGTATCAGATTGGACCAGTGTCCTATCGGCCTTTGATCGAATCAAATGAAGTTGAATTAATAAAACTAGAATAAGATGAATCCTACATACATAGTTGAGAATACATTTCGTCCAACACAATTTAGTTCAGTCGGTGTAGCTGTTGGAGTAACAGGAGCAGTGGTGGCAAGCAAAGGCCTCGATCCACTAACGATTATAATCTTAGCATTAATCGTCATAGGCATTGCTGGGGCTGTAATTTGGTACGTGAACGAAGAGAACAAAAAGTCGAAGCAACAGGATTTGGAGCCAGAGCTTTAGAAGAGTTTCATTAACCCATTGGTGGAAAAGCAGGTGAAAGTTCACCTGCTTTTTTATTTGCTGTAAACCAAAGCGTAAGTTTTGGTAATTATAGGCTCTAATTGTCCGTTTGGTTAAAGAATTATTTGTCGTCTGAATTCAAGAGTTAACCAGCTGAATCCGCATTAATGCGGATTTAACCGAATAAATCTGAATTCAAGTGGATTTTACTGTGTGACATGCTGATTATTGACGTGCTCGTCTGTTTTTACGTCCCCACCTGAAACCTAGCTCTGGAACTGGTGTCAACCCCAATCATAACTTGATAATCTTTCTCAGACAGAACCTTTGTTTGTGATTAAAGCAGTGCGCTGTTCAGTACTCCGTTCTTTATAATATGCCGTAAATTGCAGGCATGTCGATAAGTGATTTGTGTGGAACAATCCGCGTTCATCAGTGGGTCAAGAACCTGTTCATTTTCCTCCCCGCATTTTTTGGGCAAGCGTTGAGCCTAGACTCCCTTCTTCCGCTGACCTTAGCGTTCTTCAGCTTTTCACTAAGCGCATCTGCTGTCTATATTTTCAACGATATTATTGATGCTTCTTCCGACCGACTTCATAAACAGAAAAAGAATCGCCCTATTGCGTCAGGCGCAATAGACAAGAAGGCCGCCTTGTTTCTAGCA
Organism: Flavobacteriales bacterium; assembly: GCA_003456455.1. GTDB lineage: Bacteria > Bacteroidota > Bacteroidia > UBA10329 > UBA10329 > UBA10329. Next base: position 15,250 of record DMRV01000060.1, on the reverse strand, counting down.
GGTATTCTTGTGACTGTTTCACTTTCAATGGCTTACTTCCTCGATAATCTTTTTTTCGCGGCTTGTATTGTTTATTTAATTCAAAACATTCTGTATTCAATCTGGCTCAAAAAGTTGTCTTTGATAGACATCACTATAATATCGTTAGGTTTTTTACTCAGGCTGTTTGCGGGTGGGGTAATTGTTGGAATTCCTGTTTCAAACTGGATGTACATTATGGCTTTTTTATTGGCCATGTTGCTCGCTTTAGGCAAGCGAAGAGACGACCTGCTTATTTTGAAGAATGAAGGACATCGTATGAGTCAAGCAATTGATGGATATAATTTAGGGTTCGTCAATATGATTTCGGTAATGTTGAGTGGTATTATCGTAGTATCGTACATCATGTACACACTATCTCCAGATGTTATGGAAAGGGTTGGAAGTCCGTACGTATATGTCACTTCGCTATTTGTTTTTTTAGGCGTTCTTCGGTACTTGCAATTGGCGCTAGTATATGATAATACAGGGAGCCCGACACTCATTCTTCTTTCCGATAATCCAGTACGCCTATCCGTACTAGGTTGGCTTATCACTTTCGGTTATCTACTCTATTTCTGATCGATGACAAGGACTGAAATAGCAGGTTGGGGAAATTTCCCCAAAGTTGAGGCTAATGTTCAAAACCCGAAGTCTGAACTGGAGGGCAAGAAAACCCATGAAACATTATCCAATTACATTCCAAGAGGTGCTGGAAGAAGTTATGGCGATGCTGCCCTAGGTGCCCAAGTATTGGACTCTCGAAAGATGTGTGACACTATTGACTTCAATTTAAAGGAAGGCATCTTTACTTGTCAGGCCGGAAAAATGTTGGAAGATGTCTTGGATGAAATTGTGCCAAACGGCTACTTTCTACCTGTAACACCAGGAACCAAATTTGTGACAATCGGTGGGATGATTGCCGCAGACGTTCATGGAAAGAATCATCACATAGATGGTTGTTTTTCGAAGCATTTGCTGTGGTTTAGGATAATGACAGCTAATGCAAATATTGTCACATGTAGCAAGACAGAAAATACCGAGCTGTTTTGGGCAACATGTGGGGGAATGGGACTTACTGGAGTCATTTTAGAAGCAGCATTTACACTTAAAAGTATTGAGACTTCGAAGGTCAAGAACCGAACTCTCAGGTGCGTGAATTTGGATGATACCATTGAGGGGCTCCTTCAAAATGAGAGTTACACCTATTCTGTTGCATGGGTGGATTGCACTTCGCAGGAGAAAAAATTAGGCCGCTCCCTTCTCTATTTGGGTGAGCATGCGACCAATTCGGATATACCAGATGCAAACTTAAGTCAATACCGAACGAAGTCCCCTAAACTGAACGTACCATTCAATTTTCCCAGTTGGATGTTGAACAATCAAACAGCTAGCATATTCAATGCTTTGTATTACAGCAAAGTCCGGGAGGAAGACTTCTCCTCCATTGTTGGTCTCGATGAGTATTTCTATCCACTGGATGTAGTCAAGAACTGGAATAGATTGTACGGTTCATCAGGATTTGTACAATATCAGGTTGTGATTCCAATCGATAAAGCGAAAGAAGGGATGAGGGCCATTCTGTCAAAAGTTGCAGAAACAAAAGAGAAGCCTAAGTTGGCGGTGCTGAAGCTTTTTGGTGAGCAGAATGATGGATGGCTTTCGTTCCCTCAGCGCGGAATCCAAATTGCTCTTGATTTCAGAAAAAACGAGCAGTCTTTTTCCCTAATGAACCAATTGGATGATTTGGTGCTGAAATTAAAAGGTCGTGCATATCTTGCAAAAGACTCTCGAATGAAGCGGTCATTTTTCGAGGCGGGATACCCGAAGCTTGGTGCATTTAAACAGCTGCTATCGCAAATTGACCCGAATGGTAAGTTCCGTTCCTTACAATCAACTAGACTTGGAATAACGATGGGTGCAAAAAATGTGCTAATCCTTGGCGCCAACAGCGACATAGGCAAAGAAATTGGCAATCAATTTTCCAGCAACGGATTTGGGTTGATGCTAGCCGTTCGAAACCCCAAGAATGAAAATGAGATTCTGTTCGATGCAACCGATTTTGATTCGCATGCTTCGTTTGTTGAAGGTTTGAAAATCGTTCCAGATGTTATTGTCGTTGCATTTGGAGTTTTACCTGATACCAAAGAAAGTTTTGAGAGACCAAACATGGCGGTTGATAGCACGTTGGTTAATTACACAGGAGTTGTTTCAATACTCGGTCACTTGAGCAAAGTTTTTGCGCAACGAGGTTCCGGAACCATCATTGGAGTCTCATCTGTTGCAGGTGATCGAGGAAGAGGTTCAAACTACATTTATGGAAGCGCTAAGGCTGGAATGAGTACGTATTTGGATGGTCTTCGAAATTTTCTTGTTCCCAAAGGAGTGCATGTAATTACTGTTAAACCTGGCTTTGTAAACACCAAAATGACCCGAGACTTAAAACTCCCAAAACTATTGACAGCTTCGTCCGAACAAGTTGGTGCTGAGGTTTACCGTGCCTATGAGAAAAAACTAAATACAGTTTATATACTTCCTGTTTGGAGACTCATTATGCTAGCCGTAGGTAGCATACCAGAGTTTATTTTTAAGAAAATGAACTTGTAGAAGCTCGGTTCCATAAGCACAAATTAAAGTCGTTTACTTCAGCATATGCTTGCAATGACAAGTCCAAAAAACATAGAGATTACCAATATTGTTCTAATTGGAGTCTCGCTGTTGCTTGCTTTTCTTCTGCCATTTCGCATATTCCTATTGGCATACGCCATACTTGGCCCATTACATTATCTAACTGAAATAAATTGGCTAAACGACAAAGGTTACTTCGTGAAGTCTGATAAATGGCTAACATTTAGTTTAGGCCTGGCGCTCTTGGTTGCTCTTCCAAAAATTATCAGCTTTCTGGGCTTTGCACACCCACCTTATTTGCAACTCGTTCTAGGATGGGTTAATGAGTTTAGCAATGGGCTCATATTCATCGGTTTGTGGGGCGCTTTAATTCTTGTCGTAATCAAAGACGTGAAATGGCAAATACTGGGCATTATTTGCGGTTTAGCTTTGGCTTATTTGTTAAATAATGAGCCTATTTACCTGGTGCTGATTGGCTCTATGTTGCCAACCGTGTTTCACGTTTTCTTGTTTACCATGTTTTTCATGTTTTACGGAGCATTAAAATCACAATCGTCTCTGGGCTACGTTGCAGTCTTCTCTCTGATGCTTGCTCCATTCATAATCTTTAATATCGATGTTGAGCATGAGTTGTACAATTTTCCAGATTACGCGAAGAATACATTTCTTGATAATAAGTTTTACCTCACCAATATCAACTTGAGCAAGTTGCTCGGAATTGCAGACGGCAAAAGTTTTTACTTCTACGGAAACTGGGAACTAAAGGCTCAGACCTTTATAGCTTTTGCCTATCTCTACCATTATCTTAATTGGTTTTCAAAAACAGCTATAATTGGATGGCACGTAGGGTTGAAAGGTAAAAAAGCGGTAGCCATACTTACTGTTTGGGCTGTTCACGTATTACTATTTGTGGTTGATTATCGAATCGGATTTATGTCCGCCTTAGCTCTGAGCTTTTTACATGTTTTTGCAGAGTTCCCACTAAACGCACTAAGTGTTCAGGGCATATATCAAGAGCTAAAGGCTCGTATTATTTAGGCTTGCCTAGATGCACCTGGGAACTGTCTGAAACTAATTTTCGGTATTCCGATGTTATTACCGCTCCCAGCTTTTCTGCCTTTGCAAGATTTACTCTCGCTTGTGGGTAGTTCTTTAAAACAAACTCTATTCGTGAACGCCATAAAAATGCCTTGCCATCTGATGAGTTCAACCTTATCCAGAGCTCCACATCTTCCTGAGCTTTTTGGTAATTGCCCATCCTAAAGTGTAAAACCGTTCGATATTGGTATCCTTTATAATCTAATGGGTGTTTAGCAATCGCCTTTGAATATTCAACCAGAGCGTTGGGAAAGTTGTCCATTTGCTCAAAAACAACCCCTTTATTTAAATGAACCAGGAGGTTTCTAGGGTCTAGTTTTTCTAAATGAGTAAAAACCTGAATGGCGGTATCTAGTTGCTGAATACGCATATAGTTTATTCCCAGATTCAGTCGGGCAGGAAAATACATCGAGTCTATTTCTAAGGCTCTTTTGAAAGCATCTGCTGCTAGTCTGTAATCTTTGATTCTTTGAAAATATAAGCCTCTTTCCTGATGGATAACCGTGAGATTAGGTGCGATTTCCAAAGCTTTGTCAAAATCACTTTTCGCTTGCTCCAATTTATTATGCTCAACATAATATCGACCTCGGTTTATGTGTCCTTTTTCTGCGTGAGGGTGTTGATTAATCACATTTGTCCAGAGTGAAAGGCTGTTTTTCCAAATTTGAGTTGCTGCCATAGCAGTTGAGCCTAACCAAACAAAATAACCGACCAAAACAAAACCAAAAACATACTTAACAGTTGGTCTATCTTTTATTTGGTCGTATACGGATTTTGTCACCCAAGAGAAGACGAAAAACGCACCCAAATAAGGTATGTAAGCGTACCGGTCTGCAACAATTCCATCGCCAACGGGCAGAAACTGAATAACTGGCGTAAAACCAATCAGCATAAACACTACCCCGAAAATGATGTTTCTATTCTTTCGAAAAACAAGAATCACAATTAAAAGTAGGATTGGCGTCAAAACAGAAGCAATCATATAGCTTGGTATGCCCTCTGTGCCCGATGGATACGGGTGAAACCCTCCAATTTGAAAAGGAACCAAAACTTGAATCAAATAAAAGGTTAGCGAATAGGATGACGTAACAATAGAAAGGTGAAATGGAATCTCCGTTACGTTACCAAGCGCAGCCGTTTGTTGCTGACTGCTAATGGCAATGAACCCAAATACCAGACTCAACGCAAAAAACGGCAACTTCTCAACGGCCAATTTCATATAATCGGTCCTTCCTTGGTAGTAATCTGTAAGTAGTAAGAACAACGGCAGCACCACCGCCACGCCTTTAGAAAAAAGAGATAGCATGAACAGAAACAACGCAAATAAATAAAGGTAGATTCTGTGTTTTTGGGTTGAGTTGTATGCACCCCACATATTCATTGAACCCAATAGGAAGAAAGAATACAGTACGTCTTTTCTCCCTGTTATCCAGACAACTGGTTCAACATGCATAGGGTGAACTCCAAACAATAAGGCTGTTAGAAATGCCACTATGTTTTGGTTGGAAAGTCTTTTTACAAACAAAAAGACTAGAGCAGTATTGCATAAGTGTAATACCAGATTAACAGCATGAAATCCGAGTGGATTCCATCCTCCAAATTTGTAATTGATTGCCCACGTTATAATTGGGAGCGGAATGTATGAGCCGTTTAATTCGGTCGTTTGAAAAATGAGTTTGATTCGCTCCCAACTTAAGGACCGGACAAGATTATTGTCTAGAATATGGGTTTTATCATCCCAGTCCAACCATCCGTTTGTCAAACTGGGGAATAAAACGAATCCCGTAAAGAATAACACGATGGCTAGAGCACTAAGCGGTCTCGATTTTAATAATTCTATCATAAGTGTTGACCGTTCGAAAATAAGCACGATAAAGAACTTCATAAGTGATTAGTTTGGTAACTGATAACTACTTTTCCGACTCAAAGTGCGTGATTCACAATTCATATCTCCTGAAGACAAATCGAAGAACAGGATAGCTACTGCTGCTGGCTTGGTTATATCAATACATGTGTTAGGGGTTTTCTTTCCCGAACAAATGTGGGGGGCGCACTATCTCTCGTTCTTGCCGGGCTGGCTTATGCTAGCGCTTATAGGTTTCTCCATTAGCGGCATAACGTTAATCTGGAATTCCACTGGAGAAGTGCTTTCCCATTCAAACTTTGAAAGCGAAAAACTTTGGGAGAGATTATGCTGGATAATCCCGCTCCTTGCTGGAGCGTTTGCCAACTTGACACCAATTTTTAGGGATGTTTATGGAGACTCGTACTACATAGCGAAAGAGCTAGAAGTCTTGGTGAAAGAATGGACTCCAGAAATGACGGCTGCAGCTCTCAATTACGACCCTTTTGTTCCTAAAGAAGGTATTCGGACGTTTTATAGCCTTGCGAATTTTCTAGGTTATGCCTTCGAAATTTCATCTGCAACTGTTATTAAATACCTACAGGTATTTCTCATTATTGTTTTTAATTGGTTATGGCTAAGGTTAGTCACCAAAAGCTGCAAAGGGTTCAATACGCGGATAGTATTGGCTGTTGTTGGTTTTCTTGTTCCAGTCGGGTTAGTATTTCATCAACATTACGAGACCTACGCTCTGCCGCTAACCCTGTTTATGGGGTTTGTTCTCCTTCTGAAAGTCTTCTTCGAAAAACGTGAGTTCATTTATCTGGTCGCGCTGATTGTCTATCTCATAATCGGACTGAAATTTCATATTTCTTTTTGGCTACTGTCCCCTGCATTAATCTTAGCTACTCTTTTTTTTCTGAGCAATCATCAGCAAAGGTTGAATGCCATTCTTAAACCCAAAACTGTTTTATGGTTGATGGTAGTTCCGGGAATCCTACTTGTTGCGGCCATATATCTGTGGAAAGGAAGCGTGAATGGAACTAGATTGGCCCCGCCAGATAATCTTTATGATGCGCTTTTTGTTACCACATTTCCGCTGGAAGCTGCCCCTTATGATAGATACAAATTGTTTGGCTTTTCTCACATCTGCGACTATTTCCAAGTTCTCTTCAACTGGTCTCCAATTTCATGGTTTCTAATTATCGTAGCGGTCTTATCTAAAAAGTTCAAATCAAGCCTAACGCCTTTTAACTTGACCCTTTTGGTGGTATTTGTGGCTATGCTATGCTGGTTTTTCATCCTTAATCCGTTGTTAGGCATGTCTGCAGATTGGGATTTATTCAGTTTTCCAGCAATTATTTTAATGGCAATTGGAGCTCAGTTATTTGCTTCCATGGAAACTGAAAAATGGGCAGGGAAGTTAGGAGCGACAGCTCTATGCTTGAGCCTTCTCAACATCCCTGTATTTATGGTAAATGCAAGTCAATCTATGCTTTCCGATAGATATGAAGCCCTTTTTCGAAACGACTTTAAGCACTTTTGGATTGGTTCCAGCACACTCTTTGAAGTAGCTGCTGAGTTGGAGAGTAACCCTGTTGAACGTTTACAACGACAAACTAAGGTCATTAACGACATGAAGCCATACGCCATTCCGAATCGGGATTTGGAGTACGCTGAAGTATTGAGACAAACGGGTATAAGCTACGGAGGGGTTGGTGATTTTTCGCGAGCACTTGAATTGCATAAGGCTGCCGAAAGCTACCAGCCTAATCTCAAGAAAAATATATTTGACATGATAGTCGTGTATTTTAAGCTTAATCGTCCAGCGGAAGCTTTACCCTATTTAGACAGACATATTGCCAACCAATATCCATCTCGAAGAAAAGCCACGTTGATGGCCATACATGTTTCTATAGCTGCTGGAGACTATAATCGCGCGCGATTTTATTGCTCCTCATTTCTTCAGCAATCTCCAGAAGACAAGTTTATACTTACTGTTTTTAATGTGTTAAACTCAGGGATTCCTTCCGAAGCTATCAAGTTCTTCGCAAAGTCATAGGTTATTTTTTCCTGAATACTTCAACCAATTCTTCAACGCGATCTCCGTTTTTGATTCGTGAATAAATAGTGCTGATGGTCTTATCTTCTGGATTAGACTGAAGATAAATTTCAGAGTATTTCATCGCTTCTGAGTAGTTTTTTGCTTCAAGTGCGCAATTAACCGCAATTCGTAATGCCTTGCGTTCGTTGGGATAATTTTGTTCGACAAGAAAAATGGCTTGCTCCAATGCAGCGGGATAATCCTCTAGTACAAAACAAGCCTCCATTAGGTATAGTGCGAAGATTGGGTTTTGAGGATGGTCCTTTCTAACGCTTTCGAAGAATGTTCGGGCCATAGGGTAGTCTCTAACTTTTCGTAGGAGATTGAGACCTTCTTTCTCAATTCGTTCATCGCTCCAACCTTTTGAACTTTCATTGTTAGATATCGACAATTTAGTTTTGGCTTCCGACAAAAGGTCTAGGATAAACTGAGAGTCGGGGTTGTAAAGAACTGCTTCAGATAATCGATTCTCAGCTTTTTCATAATCCTTTGTCACGGTTAGGTAATAGTAACCATCGTCCATTAACAAATTGCCATACATGGGGTCTCTACCAAGTACCGCCTCGTGCTTGAGCTCATCAAGAATATTCTGTTTACGGGCTAAATAGCTTGTCATATTATCCGGAATACCCAAGGCGGTTATTATTACTCGGCTTGAGTGGAGGTAGTAAGTTCGATACATTCTTTTACCAACACTTTCAAGCCTATTGGACAAAGGTGTTTCAGAAGCATTCACTAAAAAGAACGGACTTGCTACAAGTAAAAGGGCCAAGGCCAATGGCATCAAAAAAGTAGGTAGGGTCAGTTTTTCAATCTGTGATACGAGCGAAACACAAACAAACAGCAGCACTGGAGCAGGAAAGCTGAACAAATCCCAGTCCATAGGCATAGAAACCAGTGGATTCATCATAAACAACAAGGAGCTGAATAATACGAGGGTTGTAGTTAAGATTACCAAAGACGGGCTTCGAATAGACAGTTTGTCTCTAAAAAGTACTGGAATACCAATTATAAGTAACCAAGTCGCTCCCGACCATGACACAACTACATTTAAGTAGTCTACAATGTGATTCAGCCCCAACAGATTATATCGGTCGAGAGGATAGGCTGGTGATATGATTGGAAGAAACAAGCGATCAATATCCTTCACGTTGTCAAGGAATCGTGGGTCTTTATAATCTTCAAGCACAAAGAAGTATAAGATTACTCCCAACAGAAAGATGGGCGCAATAACCCATTTTAAGACTGTAGAATAACCGACTGAAGTAGCGGTTGAGCCATTTCTGTTCCAATATTGCTGAACAACGCTCAGTATCCACGCTGGAGTTAATAACACACAGAAAGGGTGCAGACGTATACACAGCAGTAGTAGTGCCAAAAGTGCCCATAATAAAGGTGTGCTCCCTTTTTTGTGTTGAACAAGGAGTAACGCCAACCAAGATGTAAGTACAAAAAAGACGGGTGCGTAAGTCTCGTTATGCCCGTAAAAAATCTGAGTAAAGGGCGCAAACAATCCTATTGCAATCATCAATAATTGTGACTTGTAGCTTGAGAGATAGTATCTCACAAAACCAATCCACACCACTGTAAAACCAACCCCGCTAAATATTCCAGCATATCTGAAGACCTCTTCATAGGTCATATCCTTCGTGTAGGAAATAAGGCCATACATATACAATATGGTCTTTCGTCCCATAGACGGTAAAAACTCGGTAGAGAATACCTCTTTGTAAAACTTAGAAGGTAGTTCTGATACGACTGTACTCAGTCTATTACGATACTGGAAAGCATCGCCATACTCATCCAGTGCAATTGGAAAGGAGTAGTATAAAAAGGACATCAGAAGCACTACAAAAGGGAGCCAAATAAGTCTTAGGCTTCCATCTTTATTTGATAATCCATTATCGAGTTTTCTGGGTACGTTGCAATAATTTGGAAGCAGTACTAAAACCGCTGCAGAAACCAGGATAACCGCTTTAAGAGGAGCGGAAGCAAAATACAAGTAGTGAAATCCCCAAAGTTGATCAGGGAATATAAATGCCAGCAGATGCAGACCTAAAAGAAAAATGCCAATCCAGCGAACAGACGCGAACACAATTATGAGTGTAAAGATGGTTTGTATTGTTGCTTTGGCTAAACCAACCAGCACCACCAAAAGTAAGGGAATTGAAGAGAACTTAGATTCCGTTTTCTGTGAGGTTATTGGCTAATTTCGGATGATATTTAGAATCTACTCGAATGAAATTGTTTAAAGGCTTTCTAACAGCTATCGTACTTATATCGGCTAGTCCAAATTTAAAAGCTGAAGGGGATACAACGGTTGTAACCGTTTGGATGAAGGCTATGCTAGAGGCAATCCGTAATGAAGAGGGAAGGCCTACGATTCACGCGAGAAACCTTTTTCATGCCTCTGTTGTCCTTTACGATGCTTGGGCCGTTTATGATGAGAAGGCCGAAACATATCTGTTGGGGAAAACGGTCCACGGTGTCCATTCACCATACGAGAATCCGATGTTACTCAATGGAATGGACTTAGATAGTGCCAGAAACATCACAATGAACTATGCTATCTATCGGTTTCTGTGGGACAGATTCAATCAATATTCGAGTAAGAACAGAACAATAATTCCGCTTGATGATTTGTTTGATGATTTGGGATTTGACCGAGGCTTTCAATCTGTAGATTATCAATCTGGTTCTCCTGCGGCTTTGGGAAACTACATTGCTCAGTGTATGATAGATTATTCTGTGCAAGATGGGTCGAATGAAGATGATCAGCATCAAATACTCCATTATCAGCCAGTTAACCCACCTATTAAGCCGCACCTACCAGGCACGAAAATCCAAAAGCCGAATCGATGGCAACCTATTTCCATTCGTGAATACATTGACAAACGTGGATTTGAACCAGATCTATTAGAATGGAATGTCAATGTTCTTCAACTTAATGAAGACGTTTTCTTGAGTCCAGAATGGGGAGCTGTTCATCCGTTTTCTTTGAATAAAGATGAGGCATCAGTTTACGAACGTGAGGGCTTTGATTACACCGTATATAACGACCCAGGGGACCCTCCTTACCTTGACCTTAACACTGACTCGTTAGACAACGCTTCGGAACAATACAAATGGGGGTTCTTGTTAGTCGCTCTTTGGTCTGCACATCATGACCCTTCGGATTCCGTTATGATAGACATCTCCCCAGGAGCGATTGGGCCAATCGGTTCTTTGCCCGAGAATTATTCAGATTATGACAAATGGTATGACATTGTAAACGGTGGCATTAAAACCAAAGGCCATAAGGTCAATCCCTATACTAATAAACCGTACGAACCCAACGTAGTGCCACGAGGTGATTACAGCCGAGTAATTGCTGAGTATTGGGTTGATGGAGTGAATACGTATACACCACCAGGACATTGGATAAAACTACTACATGACGTAAGCTATCATCCAACCTGTAAAAAACGATGGCGAGGAACGGGAGATGTCTTATCTCAATTGGAGTGGGATGTTAAGGCTCATTTAGTGATGGCTGGGTCTTTACACGATGCTGCTATTGCCGCGTGGGGAGCAAAAGGTTGGTACGATTATGTTAGGCCAATATCAGCAATCAGGTTAATGGCTCAAAAAGGACAGTGCTCTGACAAATCACTACCGAATTATCATCCAGCTGGACTTCCTATAATAAAGGGAAAGATGGAAGTCGTAGCCGAAAATGACCCGTTGGCTGGCAAAATGCTAGAACATGTTGGTAAAATGAAAATGCTAAGCTGGCAAGGGCCCGATTTGGTACAAGATCAACTTACAGACGTTGCAGGAGTAGGCTGGATTTTGGCTGAAAACTGGTGGCCGTATCAACGCTATTCGTTTGTTACACCGCCTTTTGCAGGTTACATATCTGGTCATTCAACTTTCTCTATAGCTGCAGCGGATGTATTGGCATCAGTTACTGGTGATCCTTTTTTTCCTGAGGGACTAGCGGAGTTTACAGCAAAAAAGAACGAGTTTCTAATTTTTGAAGATGGGCCGAGTCAGGATATTACGCTGCAATGGGCCACCTACAGAGAAGCTGCTGAAGAAACATGTCTATCAAGAGTATGGGGAGGAATACATCCACCAGCAGACGATATTCAGGGTAGAATTGTTGGAGAAAAAGTTGCGGTGTCTGCGATTGAATTCGCTGAGAAATATTTTGAGGGAGCTGCAGAATAATTTAACGCGGCTTTCTATACTCGACTCGCTCCAGTTGATCAAGCACCTGATCTATTTCCAGACGACCTTCTAGTGTATAGAGTTCATCACCCTTTTTCCAACCAACAAACATCATTGCTGGGAATTCTGTATGACGCAACTGATTTGAAAAAGAGACCCCAATTTCAGATGTGCTTTGCGCAGAAACACAAATGAAACGGTCTTTCATTTGATTAGAAATTTGCCTATTGGAGAGTATTGTATCTCGGTAATACACAGTTAGCGCATCATCTTCGTCCTCCCAGATAAAGAAGAAGAAATCTTTCTCTTGCTTTATAGCCAGCTCATTTAGTTCTTTAAGCGTGCCATCTCGGAACATTCGATTTTTAGAGCGCTGTGCAAAAGAATGGGCGGAAAACGACCAAATAAAAAATAGCAGCACCGCATAAAATCGAAAATTGCGAATCATATCATCTAAAGGGGGAGTCGAGTCGCAAGATTAATACCAAACCTGCCGCACTACTTACTTTGACTGAAACCCGAGGCTGCTGTATTAGCATTTACTTGTGCACGAAGGGCATCCATTTCAGTCTTAACGCTATTTAGAGAAGCTTCGTACTTATGGAGCAATGCTTGCTGATTTTCAATGATAGCTTGTTGGTCTTCTACCTTTTTGCTCAGTTCTTGTGTTGCTTTAACCAAGGGAACGACAAACTCTGCATATCTAATACCGTAAGCACCATTTTCTGATGATGGAGCATCTACACCGCTAAAATCGAACCCAGTACTTTTTGCTGCCGCTTCAACTTCTTGCGCAATAAAACCTGTAAAACGGGTCTCATTCTTTTTATCGGCAGCTCCTCTAAGACCTTCGGGTACAACTCTACCGTAGAATGCTTCAATAGCATCAACGTCATAATTATACGTTACCGGTCTTAGCTTTTCAACAAAATCCAAACCAACTACATTCTCCTCAACGTCCTTTTTAAAACGCTTATCAGAAGATGCAGTCCAGTTAACGTAGCCTCCAATTCTTTCAGTTTCAGCATTACCAATCATTACTGTGTTGTCTTCTGTAACCGAAGCTGTGTAACCAATGGCTATGGAATTGCTTCCGTTAGCAACAGAATTAGCACCAACAGCAACTGAGAAAGCTGAGTCCACATCTGCCGCTTGGCCGATAGCTACTGAAAACTCCCCGTCAACAGCAGTTGTGTAACCAATTCCAACAGAATTGGCAACAGATGTGCTACAAGATGCCCCAAACGCTGTAGAGTAATTACCTCCAACATATGCGTTTCTTCCAAATGCCATTCCTCTATTAAATCTAGAATCAGAGTCGTATCCAAATGCAATGGCTCCCTCATTATCGGCATAGCTGTAATTGCCGAATGCCATTGTCGTATTGGCCTGGGCCCAAGCAAAGTAGCCAAAAGCACAGGCATCGTTGTCTTCAATGGAAATATCGGCTCCAACAAAGGTGTTGCGATAGGCCGTGTTGTCCCCGCTGAAATCCGCTAACGCTCCCATCCCAGTATTATAATTTCCTTCTCGGTTTGTATAACCGCACCTCGAACCTACATACGTGTTATACCAAGCTTGTGTAGAGTTGTTTGTTCTGTTGTTATCATATCCAGCATAAGCCCCCACAAAGGTTACATGACTCGAATACTCAGTAGCACACCCAGCAGCAGCACCAAGGTAAGTGTTGTAATCTCCTGTGCTATTATCAACACCAGCAGAATCACCGAGTGCTGTATTGTGGTGACCATCGCGGTTATCGTATCCTGCCTCACTACCTACAAAGCAGTTTCTGTACCCTGTTGTGTTGGTACGCCCAGCTGTGGACCCTATGAATGTATTGTCACTAGCAGTGGTATTGTTGTAACCTGCATCCTCTCCAATAAAGGTTAAATCATCTCCTGTTGTGTTATACAGTCCAGCCTCTTCACCAATAAACACCACATCGGAACCAACAGTGTTGTTATAGCCAGCATGTGTACCTATAAAAGTGCCATCGGTGTCTGTATTATAGTATCCTGCGCCATCTCCAATACCCGTGTTGTCTTGTCCAGTTGTGTTGGTAAAACCTGCATGTTGGCCAATCCAAGTGTTTTGTTGGCCAGAGGTATTATTGTAACCAGCGTTTTCTCCGAAAAATGAGTTTTGAGAGCCTGAAGATGTACGGTGCCCCGCAGAATCGCCAAAAGCCACATTATAATCTCCAGAGGAAATATTAGTCAGTGCTCCAGTTCCCTGAGACTCGTTATCTGTTTGACAAAAAGCTTGTCTCCCAAGAAAAAAGGAAATTCCAATAGCCGCTGTAATAAATAGGTTCTTTTTATTCATCATTATAACTGTATCAGTCAAATCTTAAAATCAATCTTGTCTTATGCATCTAAACCGAAGTCCCTTGGTTTTTGGGTCAACGTCCGGATTACCATCGTAAAAACGAATTGCATAACCGTTATCAGTGTCAAATGCAGTACTGCTCCAATATAAACTCGTTGCATCCTGACTCAATCCCGTAAGCAGATACGACTGCTTGTAAATTGCATCAAGCTGAATACGATCAGGCATCACCCAATCAGATTCTCCAAAGGCAGTTAGGCTACTGCAGGTAGTCTGCGATGTAGTCCAATTGGCACTTGACCCATTATCAGTAGGATGTACATAAATAATACCTCCTTGATATCTGATTGGAACAGGGTTGGTCGGATCTGGAACACCCAAAGTGGCGGGATCAGTCCAGGTAGCAACACCATTAGCGTCAGAAGCCATTACGTAACCATCTGCTTGATTACCATCCACTTGTTTGATATTACCTACAACGTGCAGTTTGCTATCTGGCGATGTTTCCCCAATTCCAATGTTTGTTCCATCATTGAAAAGAACACTACTAGCTTCCCAATCGCTTGCTCCATATCGCAAAGTTTGCCCAGTAGTTGCGGCAACATCAATTGTACCAGTAGGTCCAGTTGCTCCTGTTGGTCCTTGAGCACCAGTAGCACCTGTATCACCTGTTGGTCCAGTTACACCTTGAACGCCTTGTGCACCTGTAAGACCGGTTGGTCCCTGAGCACCAGTAGCTCCTGTATCACCTGTTGGTCCGGTTACACCTTGAACTCCTTGAGCCCCTGTAAGGCCAGTTGGTCCCTGAGCACCAGTAGCGCCTGTATCACCAGTTGGTCCGGTTACACCTTGAACGCCTTGCGCACCTGTAAGGCCAGTTGGTCCCTGAGCACCAGTAGCGCCTGTATCACCAGTTGGTCCGGTCACACCTTGAGCGCCTTGCGCACCTGTAAGGCCAGTTGGTCCTTGAGCACCAGTAGCGCCTGTATCACCTGTTGGTCCGGTTACACCTTGAA
>DMRV01000174.1 GCA_003456455.1 Flavobacteriales bacterium | reverse complement strand
CTTTTTCAATGTCTGTGTAAGAATCTCCATCCTTTACAGCTTCTAAAAGCTGTCCAGCATCTGCTTGCGAAATTCTTCCGTCTCCTGACCCAGAAGTCAACTTGTCTGCTAGCTCTAGCAATTCACCATCATACTTGTTTCCGTCAATTGTTTTGTAATAACCCATTTTGGTTTTTTTGATTGATTAATAATTCCTTTTCCACGGTACAAAACTATTGCCGTTTTACGCAGATCGCGAAAGAATTTAATGACAACTCCAGTTCATTGTGGATTTTTTTCGCTTAAAAAACCATTGTGAGCAAGACAAAAAAAAACGAATCTATTCACCACACAAAAACTACTCTATTAGGTGAGAGTTGAACACAAAAATCAAAGCAATTCAATTTAATAACGTAAATATTAGCGTCCTAAATTGGTATGCTTATATTCCGCTTTTTGGCTTTTCAGTAGCCTTTTACGCAACCATTCAACTATGATATCAAAAACCAAATTCAATAGACCTCATTTACAAAAGGGAATTAGCAAAGCAGGATTGTTCAGCTTGGCATTCGGAGCTATGATTGGGGTTGGCTGGGTAACAGCAATGGGGTTTTGGCTATCCAGTGCAGGCCCATTGGGTGCTGCCATTGCTTTTGTTCTTGGCGGATTATTGATGTTAGAAATTGGATTCTGTTATGCTGAGGTAACTTCAGCTTTACCCCTATCGGGTGGAGAAGTGGCATATGCGTATAAAGCCTATGGTACTTCAAAAGCCTACATAGTGGGGTGGTTTTTAGTGTTTGGCTACTTATCTGTCTCTGCTTTCGAAGCAGTTTCTGTCAGCAAAGTACTGAGCTACCTCATTCCATCTATTGATCAAGTGCAATTGTACTCTGTAAACGATAGTCCCATTTTTTTGTCTCACATAGCATTAAGCGCCTTTTTTGTGCTAGTAATTAGCGCCATCAATTACACAGGAGTAAAAAACTCAGCCCGCTTCCAAGTAGGACTCACCATCCTTTTTATAACGCTGACATTTGTATTTGTAATAGCCGGATTGGTTATGGGAGATTGGAGCAACTTAGACCCGTTGTTTTCGGGAAACAGCACAGGCTCAGTAGCAACTGGTATAGCCATGGTTTTGGTAACTGTACCCTTCTGGTTTGTCGGTTTCGATACCATTCCTCAGGCTGCCGAAGAAGCCAATGACACCATTTCTGCTAAAACCGTTGGCTTGCTCATTCCTGCATCCATTGCAGCTGCTGTTTGTTTTTACATCCTCATTATTCTGAGTACTTCCATTGCCGCACCATGGAATGAGATTCTTAACGATCAATTGCCAACCGCCAAAGCATTTGGAAACGCCACAGAGTCTCCGTTTTTGGTAAAACTTATTCTGGTTACCGCATTAGTGGGGCTACTCACAAGCTGGAATGGCTTTTTTCTGGCAGGTTCACGTGTGCTTTTCGCTATGGGTAGAGGAAAAATTATTGCTCCGTTTCTTGGGAAATCACATCCAAAACACGAGACACCCTACAATGCCGTTTTATTTAGCGGTGCCGCTACATTTTTGGCTTCGCTAATGGGACCAGGTGCTATGGTTGCCTTTGTTAATGTAGGATCGCTGTGTATTGTCATCGCTTTTCTTGGTGTTTCGGCTTCTTTTTTAACTCTTCGAAAGAAGTTTCCAGATTTGCATCGTCCGTTTAAAGCGCCAGGCGGAAGGCTTTTCGGATTTGTGGGAATCCTAGGTTCGTTAAGCATTCTTACAATTATGGTTTTTCCGAATAGCTCCGTATCGTTGATTTGGCCGTTTGAATGGGGTATCTTCTTAACCCTCTCAGCATTAGGCGCACTATTATGGATTCTTTCGGCAAAGAGTAGAAAAAGCGTATCCAAAAAGGAACGAGATTATATGATTTTAGAAAAATTTGAATAGCCCGAAATCGGTCTTAAACGCCCTTACCACAGAAAAACCACGTGGGTTTTCGTCTTCAAAAAAGACATTTCGTTCGTAATTTCAATTACATTTTAATCCAAAAAAAACCGGAACCAACAGTGTTGGTTCCGATTCAGTAAAGCCTATTCGGTTCGTTTACTCTACAATAAACTTACCCTTCATCAGAGCGTAATGTCCAGGGAAACTGCAAATAAAATCGTAGGACCCTTTTGCAGGCGCATTAAACGTTACAGTCGTTTCTTCTCCACCTCCAATCAGCTTGGTGTGCGCAATAATTGCATTGCTAGTAGGGATATGGTCTTTGTCAATTCCCGCTTCAATTGCTTTCATTCCAAAAGCAGCAACATCAGTCCCGCTTTTTAACAGCACGAAGTTGTGTCCCATAGCCGATTTTGGCATTTGACCTTCGTTAACCAATGTTAGTGTAACAACCGAGTTTGCTGGAACCCTAAGCTCACTCTTGTCATACTTCATTTGATCATTTGAACTGAGTCTTAGTGCAACCTCTTGCTTCGGCTCGTTACTCGGGATTTCGGCTTTTTGTTCAACCGTTTCAGCCTTCTTACTCGTTTCTGACGCTAATTTCTTTTCGTCTCCACCGCAGCCCGCAGACAGAAATGCCACAGCGATTAGACCTGTTATTAAATGTTTCATTTTGTTTGTTTTAGTGAATCTTGATAACAATCAAGTGAGCACAATAGTTGTAGAAATCTGCGCAATTGTCATCACTTTGTCCAATCCCATTTTTTACCGAAAATGGAGAAAACAAGAATGGTAACAGCCTTGTTTTACAAAGACCAAGTCGACCAGCTATTTCGTGAATTCTCGATTCTTTGACATGAAACAAAAACATCATTTAACATGAAAAAGCTATTAACAATTGTGTTCACAACCTTCTCGGTTGCGACAATCGCGCAGGACTATGCTGCTGGAGAAAAAATCTTCAAAGGCAATTGCGCCTCTTGCCACAAAATGGACGCCAAGCTAATTGGAGCGCCATTAGAGAACGTGGTTGCCGACCAAGGAGAAGAATGGACTAAGAAGTGGATTTACAACAATCAAGCATTGCGAGACGCTGGAGATTCTCACGCCATTGCCATTTTTGAGGAGTATAATAAAATGGTGATGCCGTCTTATTCCTACCTAACTGACGATGAGCTAACAAACTTGACCGCTTTTATAGGAGGCTGGAAAGAGAAACAAGTAGAGCTTGCTCAAGTCAGTACTGATGACAAGAAAGGGACTAATGCTACCAGTATTGCT
>DMRV01000014.1 GCA_003456455.1 Flavobacteriales bacterium | reverse complement strand
GCGGATGGTTTTTACGATGTCGTGCTGACAGTAGAGTCGGATAGCGGTTGTGTTGCCACCTCAACAGAAACCATTGAGGTTTACCCAAATCCAATAGCTGACTTTACATTTGACAGCGTTTGCTTCCCCTTACCAATCCAGTTCACGGACCAGTCGTTGGACAATGGAGCTTATGGGATTACTCAATGGGCATGGACTTTTACAGATGGACAGAACTCGACTCTTCAGTCTCCACTGATGGCTTTTCCAGTTTTTGGTGCGTATGGCGCAACATTGACTGTGACCAACAGTGTGGGCTGTAAGGTGAATGTCTCGCTAGGTGACGCCTTGGTACATCCGATGCCTGTTGCCGGTTTTGATGCCAACCTGGAGCATTGCTACTTAGACATTCTTGCGGTTACGGATATGAGTACAGTTGATTTACTTTCTAATGATGTAATCACCACTTGGGAATACACCTTAGGAGATGGAGCGTCCATATCCACACCTGACGGTCAGCACAATTATGCATCTGCTGGATTCTATGATGTACAGCTTCTGGTTACTACTAATCACAGCTGCTTAGATTCTATGGTTCAAACAGTTGAAGTTTATCCGTTACCATTAGTCGAATTTAGCGCATTGCCCGAGGAAGGATGTGACCCTCTGGCGGTACAATTTTTGGACGTTTCCAGTATTACCACCCCGTATACGCTTGCCAGCTGGGAGTGGGACCTCGGAGTTGAGGGTCAGACCCCCGAGGTTCAGAATCCTTTCTACGTATATAACCCCGACTCACTTGGTGCGCTTGATGCCGCCACCTATGACGTTGCTTTGACCGTGACCAGCGGCAATGGCTGTGTTGATTCATTGCTTATGGTCGACTACATCACGGTACACCCATTACCCGATGCTGTTTTTTCGACAGACCCAGCGCGTGTGACCAACATTATCGACCCCGTTTTTAGTTTAACTGACTTGAGCACTGCAAATGTGGTGGCTTGGAACTGGAACTTTGGAAATGGTCAACAATCATGGGAACAGAACCCCGTGTCTGCCTATTCTGATACCGGAAGCTATGTAATAGAACTAATCGTAGAAACCCCGTATGGCTGTTTTGATACTGTTTCATACACGGTGCAAGTAGAACCCAATTTTACCTTCCATATACCCAATAGCTTCACACCAAATGGAGATGGTGTGAATGACTACTTCTTTGGCATCGGGGAGTACATTAAAAACTATCGTATGGAAATTTATGACAGATGGGGTGAGCTTATCTTTCTATCAAGCAACATGGAGTATAGCTGGGATGGTAGATACAAAGGGAAAGATGTGCAGCAGGGTCAGTACGTTAGCAAGTTTTACGTCACAGACTGGGCTAATCAAGGACATGAGTACATCGGTTCTGTTAGGTTGCATCGATAAGGTTTCTTGAACTATTACAGCTTGGGTTCTAATATTTACAGTCCGCGAGGCTTTTAAATGGTCTCTGTAAATATGCAACAAACCTGCTTGCTCATCGATTCAAAAAGCAAACTAAACCGCTGCGGATCTTGGGTTTTGCCCCTCTAAATTGCCTTAACCATCTTCGCCAATATTCAATTTATGGGTTAACTGCGTTTCCCAAGAGCCTAGCAGAAGAAGCCGCGTCTTATAGAAAAGGCACTTCAAAAACTAGTGTAGATAATCAGTCTTTTTCAAGTACAAATTCGGCAGCGAGAGTTCAGTTTGATCCGAGATACTACTAGACCAACAAGTCAAAGTCATAACTTGATGGTCATGTATTTGCAAAACGTTGAGTTCCTCAGTTAGGTTCTAATTTTCGAAGAACCACCTTTTCAAATCATTCTAACTTCGCATTATGAGCCCAAACTACAAGCGACCTCTGCAACCCGCGCCAGAGCAGTTGTACGAAAACGGAAAGTTCCAGTACGCCTCTTTTGACGGGCCGATAACTAATCCAAATTTGATTGATGCGGAAAGGCCTTACAAGTTTCCTCTTCCGCGACTTCTGAAATGGATGCAACTGCGCGAATGGCAAGCGTTTCAAATCAGCAACGGGACTCACTTTGTGATGGTGGCCATTTACAACGCCAAGAAAATCTCACTCGCTCAGTTCATTGTGTATGATATAGCAAACAACAATAAATACCGCTACGAGAAAAAAGTTGCTCCTTGGTCTATTGATGTTGCGACTGGATTATTCGGAACGGAATCGTCCTATGTAAGCAAGAACTTCAGCTTAATTGCTAAGCACGATTTAAACGATAATCTGCTTGAGCTTTCAGCTTCCATCCGAAATCAGAAAGGGCTGCCAGATGTAGAAGCAAAATTCACTGGGCTGCACGACACGAGCCAATTTGAACCGATGGTGGTTTCCATGCCCTTTTCGGAGAAAAAAGCCATGTATTCTCACAAGTGTTTGATGCCTGTTTCGGGTAGTATTCAGTTCGGAAAGGATGTAATCCCATTTCCAGAAAAGATTAGTCAACTCATTATTGACGACCACAAAGGCTACTATCCCTACCC
>DMRV01000029.1 GCA_003456455.1 Flavobacteriales bacterium | reverse complement strand
CATTAGAATTCATGATAAAGGCCAGCAGAAGCGAATGTTCGACCTGCTTGGATTTACCGAAGAGGAAGCCAAAAATCAGTTTGGCTTCTTAATGGATGCGTTTGAGTTCGGAGCGCCACCACATGGAGGTATAGCGTTTGGTTTCGATAGACTTTCAGCCATTTTTGGCGGTCAGAAAGACATTCGCGATTTCATTGCATTCCCCAAAAACAACGCAGGAAGAGACGTAATGATTGATTCTCCCTCGGCCATTGACAAAGAGCAGCTTGATGAGCTAAACATCAAGGTTTTAAGCACAAAATAGAAGTGTTTTTCGGGTAGTTTTAAGACTTATATTTGCGCGATGAAATTCAGACCAGCAATACTGCTGTTTTTACTTGGTTCTTTTCTGATTCTTTCAGAGTCTTGTATTACCAGAAAAGATATATCTTATTTTCAAGATGTTTCTGATTCACTTTCTATTCAAAAAATAACCAAAGATTTTGAAGCTGTCATCCAACCTGGAGATATCCTTTCAATTCACGTTAGCTCGCTAAGCCCAGAAGCCAGTAGCTTTTTTAATGTGGTAGGTGAAACTAGTGACCAACAAGTAGCTAACACATATTTGGTCAGTGCAGCAGGGAATGTTGAAATACCCCTAATAGGATCTGTTACGGTCGCTCAAAAAACTAGTCAAGAAGCCATTGAAGTAATTAAAGAAAAGCTGCAGAAGTATCTGCAAGACCCGAGTGTTAATCTTCGGATTAGGAATTTCAAAGTAACCGTATTAGGCGAAGTCAAAACCCCAGGGGTTTATACAATTCCGAATGAGAAAATCACACTAATTGAGGCCCTTGGTCTTGCTGGTGACATGACTATTTTCGCTAAACGGATTAATGTCCTCGTAATTAGAGAAGAAGCTGGAGATCGAAAATTTGTTAAACTCGACCTTACCTCTAAAGAATTTTTCGAGTCCGATTATTACTACTTAAGAAGTAACGACATCCTCTATGTCGAACCTGGTAAAGGAAAATTCGCTTCTGCAGATGCTTGGTACAAAATATTACCAATTGTTTTCAGTGGTCTCACTGCGTTGGGGCTTTTCTTAGGCAGGGTCAACTTCAACTAATAAGCCTTATTATGAGCGATTTACCTTCTGATTACCGTCAAACAGAAGACGACCAAATTGACCTAACCAGAGTACTAAACATTGCCATAGAAAACTGGTATTTGTTTGCAATCTCCATAATTCTTGGAGGTTTACTCAGCTACTTGTATGCCTGGTACACTCAGCCAGTTTATGAAATGCATGCAACTGTCTTAGTTGATGACCAGGGAAATGATGTCTCCCAGAATATACTTGATGAAGTAGGGATTCTTGGTAAGAAAAGAAACATTGAGAATGAAATTGCCATTTTATCTTCAAGATCGCTAATGATGAAGGCTTTGGGCGACCTTGATTTAAACGTTGCGTGCAAAGCCGACCTTGGGTTGCGTACAAGAGTTCTTTACGAAAACGCTCCAATTAATCTTGAATACATACCAACCAAAAATGTAGCTGATGTTTTTTCATTTCTGGTTGAATTGTCTGACAATGGTGAAGAGGCTGATTTGTCTTTCAAAATCCCTCAAACAAATGGAGATGTGCGGGAATTCAACGCTCATATCAAACTGAATGAACAATTTGACAATGAACTTGGACAATTTGAAATTACAAAAAGTCAAACCTTCAATCAGTTAGCCGTTGGTGATTCAGCATTTTCTCAAGACTACATACTGACTTACAAAAGTGATGACCGTTTAGCCACGAATTATCTAAGCGTACTGAGTGTGAATGAAGCTCGGGAGAAAGCAAGCATATTAAGAGTGAAACTTGAAGATGAAGATGCGAGTCGAGGTGAGGATATTGTAAACTCGTTATTGAAGGCCTTCATCCGAAGTAATATTGAAAAGAAGAATCAACTAGCAGCAAATTCCCTCAATTTTATAGAAAATCAACTTGTGCATATCACAACTGATTTGAACCTACTGGAAGGAGAAATTAAAGCGTTTAAGACACAATATGGTATTTCAGACATTAGTGCAGAGGCAACCTATTTCTTAGAGCAAGTTGGTACACTTGACCTAACAGTTTCTGAACTTGATGTCAAGTTAAGTATCATCAATTATTTGGAAGAATACGTCAACGATGACAAAGACTTACTAAATGCATCACCATCGAGCCTTGGCATTGATGATCCGTTGTTACAGCAACTGATTGTTACTTTAAGTGAACTTACAGCTGAGCGCCAAAGCACGCTGCGCTTTACAAAAGAAGAAAATCCTCTAATCAGTGCCATCGATACTAGGATTTATGAAGCGAAAGAGTCTTTAAAGAAAAACATAGCAAGCATAAGAAATGGTCTTGAAGCGTCTAAGAGTGAAATAGAGCAGCAATTGAAAAAAGTGGAAGGGAAAGTTGGCAAACTTCCAAAAGCTGAATATGAACTTTTAGCCCTCCAACGTCAGTACTCCATCAAGGAGAGTCTGTATCTCTTACTTCTTGAAAAGAAATCTGAAAATTCCATCATTCTAGCATCCACCGTTTCAGACAATACTGTTATCGACATGGCTAGAAGTTCAGAAAAGCCTATTAGTCCTAAAAAAAATCTTATTTACATAATTGGACTAGTGTTGGGTATTAGTATCCCAACACTGTATGTTTTCGTTGTTTCTTTATTGGACAATCGAATAAAAAATGCGACAGAACTAAAAAAAATCACCACCATACCCTTTCTTGGAATCATCCCTCACCACAGCGAGCAAGGATATATTGTAGTGGGCAAGAATGTTAATTCTCCTGTAGCTGAGGCTTTCCGATCGATAAGGACCAATCTTAAATTTATTATCAATCATTCTAAAACCGACTCAACGAAATCAACGAAAATCATTCAGCTTACCTCAGCAATGGGTTCTGAAGGAAAGTCTTTTTCATCAATCAATCTAGCTGCTTCGTTGGCACTTGGTGGTTCCAAAACTATTGTGGTTGGTTTAGATTTGCGTAAACCTAAATTAGCTGAGTATTTTAGACTATCGAATGAGCTTGGTGCTAGTTCTGTTCTAGCAGGCTTCAGTTTATTGGAAGAAAGTGTGTCTAAAACAGACATTCAAGAAATGGATGTTTTAGTGGGCGGGCCCATTCCTCCAAATCCTTCGGAGTTATTAATGAGTTCTAACCTTAAGAATATGCTAATTCAACTTGCTGAGCAATATGAATATGTTATTCTTGACACTCCCCCAATTGGATTGGTTACAGACAGCCTAATCATATCAGAACACGCTGACACAACTATTTACGTTATGCGGCAAAATGTCACTAACGTGCATTCTATTGAGTACATCAACGATTTGTATACGTTAAAGAAAATTGAAAACGTCTCAATTATGCTAAATGACGTAGAGGTTGAGAGGTTCGGATACGGATACGGGTATGGATATGGTTACGGATACGGTTCGTACGGAACAGATGTACAACCAAAAAGTTTGTTAGAGCGAATTTTCTCTAGGAATTAAGAATTAAACCCGCTAAATACCTACGAACAAAGACAGCGATGCTCTATGAGGTTCTGTGGCTAAAAAGCTAGGTAGTCTTGTATAGGCGCCAGCCCCGTATTCCTTTACATAATGATAGTTCAAACCAACTCGGATATCATGTGCAACGTGATACGTAACGCGAACATTTATCTGGTGTCTTCTAAAGACCTCTGAATCAATGAAAGGAGCACCAGCTCCATCCGAACCAATAGTGTATGGATATGACTCTCCCTTTCTTGACAAGGTGTAGGAAGCAAACACATCAAATCGACTAATTGGTTTATAAATCACAGCAATGTGATATTCTTCAGCATTATCACCTAAATAATGCCCCATAGAATAACTGTTACTAGCGTAAGTAGTGGTATTCACGAAATGTCTGTAAGCGAAAGGGTTTGTTCGAGTATATTCAAAAATGAGTGATGCATTTATACTCCCAGGAGAAGTGAATCGAAATCCTGCTTTCCAGCTTAAATGATTTCGTGACTCTTTGGGTTTAAATATTGTGCTTAGTCTAATTTCATCGACAAAAAGTGATGTATACAACTGTACGTAAGGAATTTGTCTAGAAACGATATTTAGAAACATCTGTGAGTTTTGACCACGCATGTTATGATTTGCTCCCGTACTATTCAAAGTATGATCGGCCGATTTATAAAACAAAAACGGAATAAGGTATACGGGCTGAAATTTATCAGCGTATACAATACTGTTTCCAAACGAAACATGTAATCCCCGTACTGGGCGCACGGTGAACATATTCGCAGCATAAAACTTGGACCTCATCACTTCTCTAGATCCATATCCTGAATTATATGTGGCTGCGGAATCAAGAACATCAGATACCAACCAAGCGTGTACATAATCAAAACTGAACCACTTAACTGGGTTAATACGAAGCTTAATCATCGGAAATGATGGAGGCCTTTGACCGTCAACAATGTTTGAACCATTGTAGGAGTTTCCCCAAACTAAATGGTCTTTCACTAGAGCTAAGTAACCCCATTTGGTCGACCCGGCAACGCCCCCACGCATTTCACTGTACTCCTTACCTCCCTTGTAGTTTCCTCCAGGAGTTTGAATGAGGTAGTCCTCGCGACTAAGTTGTTTTGATTGCTGAGTGTCTGTTAAATCAGCATAGAAACTGAAGTTTCTGCCCACATTACCGAACACAGTGGCGCCAACTATTCTTTCGTAATATAGGTCATCAGTATTCCACCAACCCTCACCTCCAAACCTTGAGTTTACAGTAATGTTGAATAAGGAGTCTTTGTAATGAAATAAATCATACCGCTTCTTACGGTTCTTTAGGGGAAAAACATCTCCACTCTTTAAACCTTTACCGATAAAATCAAGACCTAGTGCTTGCTCTCCATCTTTTACAAACTCTTGTTTGTAAAAATCTAGGTCTTGTTGTTGCCGTTTGTTTAGTTTATCCCTCGAACCATCAGCTTCTTGCAGAATATCGAAAATTTCTTTCCTACTTAACGGAAGTGTTACGTTATTCAGGTTAACGATTCTTAAAGAGGCCAACTCTTCGAGAAATTCGTAAGTGTGCTTATTTGAAACGTGGTATGGAACCATCTGTGCTGTTGACGAATCAACCATCACTGTTGAGACGAAAAAACAAGCTAGTGCTAATAACCTAAGTCCTATCAAAATGCGTTCTGTTTAGATTGACCTGCAATCGTCATCACTATTATTCGAATATCAAGCCAAAAGGTCCAATTTTCAATATACCAAAGATCATGAAGTGTCCTTTCAGTGCGCTGCTCTTGCGTTTCTGTCGGCCCTCGCCAGCCATTAACCTGCGCCCAACCCGTTATACCAGGTTTCACATAGTGTCTAAGCATATAACCACTCACTTCGTTTTGCATATCAATATTTAAAGCTTTTCTGTGAGGCCGAGGGCCAACAACACTCATTTCGCCTAAGAGAACATTGATAAACTGAGGTAGTTCATCCAAGCTCTGGTTTCTCAAGAACGAACCTATTCGGGTTATACGTGGGTCATTCTTTGCAGTGCTTTTTAGATGGTGATTTGGACTATTGTCTACCACCATTGACCGAAATTTAAGACACTTAAACTCAGCACCACCTATCCCAATCCTTGTGGGCGTATAAAAAATCGGACCACGACTTGTGAGCTTAACTGCAAGGGAAATGGCAAGAAACACTGGAGAAAGTAAAAGGAGTACCGCAGAAGAAAACACTAAATCAAAAGCCCTTTTCAAGGCCTTATTAAACAGGCCATCTAGCGTAACCTCTCGAATACTCACTAAGGGCATATCTCCTAACGTGTAAGTCTCAAATGGTCGCCTTACAAGCCTGTAATAATCTGGAACCATACTAACTCGAAGACCATGAAACTCAGAAATTTCAATAACTCTAGATATTTTCTCCGTTGCGGTTAACGGTATTGCTAAAACCACTTCCTCTACGCGATCGTTAACAATAATTTGTTCGATATCATTGATGGAGCCAAGTATGCTTAATCCGCTTACAGGTTCACCATCATCAAGGAACCCAATTACATTATAACCGAGGGTAACATCTCGTTTTAGAAGGCGGTTAATAGATTGGCCTATTCTACCAGAACCAATAACCAGCACTCGCTTGACATGACGCCCTCTTTGCCTCATGTACGACAGGTACTTGTAGATTAGAAGAAAGCCAATGTTTCGAATAGCGAAAAAGAAAAGAATAGTACCGAACAATACCAATCGGGAATATAAATTCAACCCTAACGCAAGCACCAAAGACGAAACAATACCCACAAAAATGAGCATTTCGATAACCTGGCCTCTTAGATGAGTATATAGCCCTTGTCTGAACTGTAGATTTGAAGGCGTAACGGTAAAACTTACCACAGACCACAGTAGAATGATTAACGGTAGTAGAATTGAGTAGCTACCTGGTTCAAAAGACTTATACTTAAGGTAAATGCTACCCCAAAAAGCTGCAGTCATGACTATAATGTCGTAGACCAAAAAAAACCAAACTAAACCCGTTCGTTTTGTCATAAAAACTATTGCTTCTGCAAAGATACTCTTTCAACTTCTAGTCATGAGCGAACTTTACGATTCGTTAGTTCATTGACAGTTCCGATTTTGGTTCCTAAAATGACAAAAACACAATCGCTATTCTGTTCTTAAATGTTAGCTATTCAAACTCAATTTTTGCAAATTTCTTAGTACTATTGTATGTTCAAATTAGCACTGTGATTCTATTCGACATTTACCACTTACCGCAATGGAATTTCCTGAAGAATACAATTAACGCTACTCCAGAAAATGAACGTATTGTTTGTTGCGTTGACAGGTCGAGACTGAGGTCCATTATTGATGCCGAACTTGAGGGTGGTTCTGTTAACTGTTTTGGGTCATACAAGTACAACTTCAATTTTCTTTCGATGATTATGCTCATCATTGTACCACGGATTGTGTGGTTGATGTGGATGATTCGAAAGCATAAAGTAAAATTTGTAGTCTCCGCTAATTACCAATCCAACTTAGCAGCAAAATTTTTTTCTACACGGAACATCGTTTTTAATGATGACCCACGAAAAGGAGTGATACAATTAGCAAAATTTGCCGCGGACCGTGTTTATGTTACAAAAGGGTTTAGCATAGAAGGAACTTCTACACTTAACTGTTTGAAAGAATGGGCTTATTTAAACCCTAAATACTTCACTCCGGACTTAAAAGCATTACAGCATTATGGTGTTGAGCCTTTCTCATACATTATGGGACGCGAAGTGAGCACAAATACCACCAACTATTACGACCAAGAGACCGACCAACTTATTCATTGCGAATGTCCGTCTAATGAGCGAATATTAATCTCTTTAGAAGATAAGTCGAAACGTGATTTACTTAAAGACAATTGGACCCTTCTGCAGGAACCGATTAAAGACATTCATAGTTTAATGTTTTTCTCAAAAGGCTTTCTTTCTACCGGAGATAGTATGGCCAGAGAAGCAGCTGAGTTAGGGGTGCCTGCATATTATGCTGGTGCGAGAAATATGATTGCTAATCAAATATTGATTGATATGGGACTCATGAAACATGCTTCTGCTCAGTCAGCTCTAAGTGAAATTGCATCATTAGAAATTGATGATGTTGAAAAAGAAATTGCACGAAGAGAAGAGGTGAGAAATCGTATTGCAAACGAGTGGGATGACGTAAATAAAATCATCGAAAAAGAAATCGAATATAACCGATAGAATTAATGAATATTTCAATTTTTGGTCTAGGGTATGTAGGGTGTGTATCAATGGGGTGTCTTGCAAAACAAGGACACATGGTGATTGGTATGGATATTAGCGAAACGAAGAATGAACTTATTAATGCAGGTAAGGCAACTATTTTAGAAAAAGATTTAGATAACCTTATTGAAGACGGGCGTTCAAAAGGCTTGGTACAAGCCACGGCAAATGTAGATGAGGCGATAAAAAACTCTCAAGTGTCCATTATTTGCGTAGGAACACCAAACAACGAACACGGTAACCTTAGCCTTGCATACATAGAGCAAACCGCAAGAAGTATTGGGTCAAGCCTAAAAGGGTCTGAAGAATTTCACGTTGTAGCCGTTCGAAGCACTGTCGTGCCTGGAACATGTGATTGGCTTGCAGAATTAATTGAGGAAGAATCGGGGCTTGTGAATAATGAAGGGTTTGCCGTTATCAGCAACCCAGAATTTCTTCGTGAAGGCACAGCGATAAAGGATTATTTCGAACCTCCTATGACGGTAATCGGCTCTTCTAACGAACGAGCTACTGAGATTATGAAATCAGTTTACAAAGAACTGGACGCGCCTATTGCTGTTGTAGAAACGAAAACAGCAGAGATAATCAAGTTTGTGAATAATAGCTACCATGCCCTTAAAATAACCTTTGCTAATGAGGTTGGTAACATCTGCAAGAGTCTAGGAATGGATTCTCATGATGTAATGGAGCTTTTTGGGATGGACACAAAGCTTAACATATCAACCGCATATTTTAAACCTGGGTTTGCATATGGTGGTTCCTGTTTACCAAAAGATTTAAAAGGCTTAGTCGCTATTGCAAGAGACAATCACTTGAACGTACCTGTATTAGAATCAGTCTCAAGAAGTAATCGGGAACAAATACGAAGAGCTCTTGAGATTGTGTATGAATCAGGAAGAAGAAAAGTAGGAATCCTGGGGTTAAGCTTTAAAGAAGGCACAGATGATCTTCGAATGAGTCCAAACGTACAAATAGCGGAAACGCTACTAGGTAAAGGCTACAAACTGAACATCTTTGACTCTAATGTTAAAGTATCAAGTCTGTTGGGTAAGAACCGTAGCTACATGCAAGAACACTTGCCGCATTTGGACGAACTAATCACCGATAACCTTGATGACGTGATAGTAAACTCTGAAATTCTTGTTGTCTGCCACAAGTCTAATTTGTTCTCAGAATTAGATTCTAAATATCCAAATAAGGTGATTATCGATCTTGCTAGAAACAGCAATAAAACAAGCGAAAACAATTACAACGGAATCTGTTGGTAATTCTTTAACACCAACTTATTAAGCTTTTAAGTAAAGTGAGCATATTTCCTCTGCAATGACTCGATTATCGTATGTGTTGACAAAGTCTTGGTGAAAAGTTACCTGAACACTGTTCTCTGCAAGCTGCATAAGTTGGCGTACGTATACATCTTCTTCCTTAGTTACAACGTACGCACCGATTACTCCATCCACTATTTGGCTTACTTCGCCTATGTCATTAGACAAAACTGGGAGCCCATTAAATATAGCCTCCTTAATGACTTGAGGGCTGCCTTCCATAGTGCTACACATCAATAACACATCGCTTGCCACCATAGTACGAGTAACTTGTTCTCTATTCATCCCTTTTAGCTCTAGAAACACCACGTTTTTGGTACAGTCGTTCCGAAACCGCTCGATAACCCGCTTTGCAAAGTCTGGATTCTTCTCTGGCCGATCGAAGGACGAACAGAAAAGAACAACAAAATCATCAAGTTTAAAACCCAATGAGGCTCGTGCTTCTTCCTTGCTCTTGTCACACTCCTGAATATCTATACCACAAGGAATTACTTTGACTTTCCCTTTTACAAAACCTTTCATTCTAGCAGAAACCACAATTGACCAGTCTGCCAATCTTGAAGCCAACTGCGATAACCCCCTCTCTTTTTCATCATTTAAATCGCTTCCGTGAAAAGTTGCCACGGAAAGAACTTTGCGTAAGGATAATTTAGCTGCCAACATTGCAGGTAAAGCAGAGAGACCATAATGAGCGTGGACTACATCGTAGTCTTGTTTAAGTAGCTTGAACCATATACCTATTGTTGCACTTAGATATCCTTTAATTCCGCCTTGCTTAATTAAGTAATGCGTAACATAATCTACTTGCGCCAGAGCACCCAGTGCGTCAGATTGCTCCTGTACGAACGGGTGAGGCTGAAGTGACTTGCTTGCCCGGCTCACGAACAGAATTTTTAATCCCATTGGTTAAATGATAGGTTCTGGCCATTAAAGCCAAGTAAATAAAAATGAAACTCCTGAAAGAAATAATGTACATCTGACCGCTAACCGAAATAACAAACTGGATAACAAATAAAAACCAAAACAGACGCAGCCAACTATTTGTCATGTCTTTGGTGAAAAATGGCATTTTAAACGTTCGAGGAATAACACCCAAATAGACCAAATACAGCAGCAACCCAATAACGCCACCCCCATGTAGCCAAGTAAAATAATCTACGTGAATCATTCGCCCTTTGAATCTACCATCTGCATAATTATCAACAGAGTTGAACAACTCATGTCCAAAAAATGACCGTGTCAGGTTTTCGAAATACAAAACTTCATTTAGAATAACATCCACCTCCATATAACGGGCTTCTTCTTCTAACGATTCTACCGAGAACTTATCCGCTCTCGCCTCAAACCTTTCCATGAAAAGCGAGGAGTTTACAACTAAAAACGCGATTATGCCGAAACCAACAACTATCGGAACAAGGCGAGAAACCAAATGCCGAACCGACACAATACTCATAAATCCTATTCCAGTTAACACGATAAACATAGATGTTCGTCTGAGCGTCAACATTAAAATCACGAATGAAACAACGCAGACCACTGTCTCCCACAACTTCCGATTTTGCATTTTCCCGTTTACATAAGAACCTGTGGTAAATGTGACCAGAATCGCCAACGCGATAAAATGCAAGTCTGCGCCAAACAGGTAACCTGTCATAAAAACAGAACTTCCATAGGTTTCGACTCCAAACCGAAATACATTACTTGCAATCGTGTACAAAATAAAAACGACCAAAATTTTTGGTAACAATTTTCGCAGACGATTTACAATAAGTAGTGGGGTTTTCGTTCGGTATGCCAAAGTCATAAGAAAAAACGGAACAAAAACTCTGAGCAAAAACCTGAAAGAATGCGCAACGTCTGAACTCATCAATACACTAACCACTGTGTACAAAAGAAGAACAAACAGGATAAGGTCTGATTTCCTTAACCCCATTCGAAGAAAGTGGTACAAAAAAAGTGAATAAAAGAATCCTGCACGAAGCACAGCAACAATGCTGGAAACTTGATCAAATTGCAAAAGATCTACAGCTAAGTTGACAAGAAATGCTCCTACAATAAAGCTGTCTAACGCAACACCTTTAATCATTTGGTGAATTACGAATAGAACAAGTAAAACCGATAATACCGAGGTTATCATGACTTGTTCCTTTCAGAGATGATTCTTGCGGGCGCACCTCCAACTACAACATAATTTCCAAAGCTTTTGGTAACTACACTGCCCGCGGCTACAACCACTCCATCTCCTAAAGAGACTCCTGGCATTATCATAGCACGCCTGCCAATCCAAACATCGCTTCCTACAATAACCGGCATTTCTTCCGAATATCCTTGCTCAATAATTGGAACGTCAATTCGGGAAAACGAGTGGTTTCTAGAGTAAAATATAACCTCTGGCGCAATGAGAACATTATCTCCTAAGGTGAGACTACCATAAACTTCACATTTCCGTCCTATTCCACTATTTCTTCCAACCGAAATCCTTCCCCTTCCTATGTAAGCCTGAGCATCAATATTTACGCCTTCCTTCAGTTCTGTTACAAATAAATTAGCAGCAAAGTATCGTAGCTTTCTTGAAATTCGTCCAATTATCCCAAGTGAGGTTCTGGGCAAATGGTAAGTAATTCCGTAATACAGGATAATTCCTACAACTTTTTTCAACTTACCCACGAGTTAATTTCCATATGGTCCCTTTGTAAACGCTCGAAATACGGTAAGCAATTCTGTTGAGAAACAAAACCATACCCTTAAGCCTATTAGGACCATAACCCAGCCGTTGTAGCTCAATTCCAAACGCCCAGTTAATAATAATCGAATCTTCATCATAGACCAAGCTTCTGACGCTCTTACTTTCCGTTTTATTAACGACAGGAATATCTCGTTGCACCCGGATACCGCACTTGTTAATGACTTTTTTAAAGTCATCGTTAAGGCTTTCCTTTCTAATCACTCCTACTGTTTCATTTACGGAAATAAAGTTTGAAGGGTCGACAAATGGAAGAAACATGAACAACATTACATAGTTCTCAAAACGCATGTTAAACAATCTGATAGCCAAAAACGGCAACATATTGTACAGCCATGCCGCATACTTTACTGGCCACCACTTACCTTCATGCAAGAA
>DMRV01000184.1 GCA_003456455.1 Flavobacteriales bacterium | reverse complement strand
AATTTAGAAGATGGTCAAATAGTTACATCCCCACTTACCGTTGAGTTTGGCGTAGAAGGAATGGTGGTTGAACCTGCCGGAGAGGTGAAAGAGAACTCGGGGCATCATCACTTATTAATTGACCACGATTTTAGCCGAGCAGGAACGGTTGTTCCGCCAGCAGATTCTACACAGCTTCATTTCGGCAAGGGGCAATTGTCAACTGAAATCAATCTTGCTCCGGGCGACCATAAACTAACTATGCAATTTGCAAATGGTGTACACATGAGCTATGGCGAGAAGATGAGCGCAACCATTACCGTTTCTGTAGAAGCTGCCGCCAAGCACATGGACGAATAATCAGTTTGACACTTAAAGTTTAAAAAGCCACTTTTAATAGAAGTGGCTTTTTCTTTTACCTAATAACTACATTCGTTTCGTGCCAAAAGGACAACATACGCATTGCCTTGTATGCAAAGGCTCAGACCTGAAATCGCTCGCTGGTTTTGAGAAACACCATTTGAATAAATGCAGCTCTTGTGGCTTCGTATTCTGCAAACCTATTCCAACTCAGGAAGAGTTGAATGAGGTTTATGAAGGATATGGGCGAAACGATTACCTCAGCGACCTTACTATACAGGCTTACGAACGCGTACTTGATAGTTTTGAACCTTATCGTAAAACGAATAAGCTAATTGATGTTGGTTGCGGTATCGGTTACTTTCTAGAAGTTGCCAAAAAACGCGGCTGGGAAGTTTATGGAACCGAGTTTACCGAAGAGGCGGTAAAAATTTGCGAAGAGAAAGGTGCCAAGATGGAACTAGGCGTTTTGAATCCCTCTAACTACGAAGCTGAAAGCTTCGATGTAGTTTGCTCTTTTGAAGTGATTGAGCACATCAACAATCCGTTGGAGGAGCTTTCAAGCTTTAATCAAATTCTCCGTAAAGGTGGGTTGGTTTATTGTACTACGCCCAACTTTAATGCAGTGGAACGCTTTCAACTTGGCGCAAGCTGGAATGTTTTGGGTTATCCCGAGCATCTCTCTTACTACACACCTAAAACGCTAAAAGGTGTTTTCAAGGAAACTGGCTTTAAGACAAAAAAGGTGCTAGCTACTGGTGTAAGTATCACCAGAATTAAGAAGAGCAAAGGAACATCCAACCAAGCAATAGTATCTGCTACTTCGGATGATGAAAAATTAAGAAATCAGATTGCAGGAAATCCATTACTAGGAATAGCCAAAGACGTCATCAACTGGAAACTAACCCTGTTCGGGGTTGGAAATTCGCTGAAAGGTTGGTTTGTGAAGAGATGATTTCAACTTAGCTGTTCTGATTTTATTCTACTGATTAAGCGAAGCGAAAATCGGCCGCATCTTCTTAAACAGCTGCTTGAAAATGACCAACTGCTTATCGTAAAATGCGAAATTTTCTTTCTGAGGATGAAAGACTTTCTTCACCTTCAATTTTGATTTCATCTCATCATAGGTAACCAAACCAAGATTATTGAAACACATAAAAGCAATGCCTTTGGTATTGGCTTGTCGGGGTTCGTCCATCAAATGCACCGGAATTTGCAGTGCATCAGCAACAATTTGAGGTGCGGTTTCCCACATGGCGCCACCGCCCGTAAAATTCACCTTGGCAATCTTCCCTTTCAGGTTTTTATTCTTCGTTTCTAAAACCCACTTAAAATTCAAAGCGTACGATTCGAATATGGCTCGAATCATATCATTCCGTGTATTATCTGGACGCAGATTGATAAAACCGCCACGCATATTTGTATCCGCTTCAGGAAACGTAGAACCGAAAATCCACGGTAAGAAAATCACACCATTACTGCCAACGGGTGATAAAGCTGCCATCTCGTCCGCAATCTTTGCGTGATGCTCTTCTGAGTCATCGTTTATGCGTGATAGCGAATCATCTACTCTCAATAAATTATTGAGTAAGTAATTGAGTGATTTAGCGCCTGCGCCTGGTTCGCCAACTAGTATGTATTTATTAGGTACCGGGCTGCTTACCGAGTAAATGCCATTAAGAATATCGATGATTCGTTTGGGAACCACTACGCCTGTGTTTAGCGTTGTTCCAATTTCAATAACGGTATCTAAATCATCGAAAGCACCTCCGCCCAACATGCAAGCCGTAGTGTCTTGCATTCCAGAGAAAACACTTACGTTTTGAGATAACCCGAGGTATTCAATCACCTCATTTTTGGGGCTTCCGAGGTTTTCCCCAACAGGAAAAATATCTGGATATTTATCAATATCCAGCCCTAAATATTTGACTAGCTTTTTGTTGTAGGTACCTTTTCCCCAAGGTGCTTTACGAATCATTGTGTACGAAAAGCCATTGTTCTCGTTGGTCTGAAATTTACCTGTAAGCTTTAGATTGATAAAATCTGAAGGTTCCAAAACTTTGTAGGTTTTTTCCCACACATTAGGCATTTCATTTTTAAGCAAAAGCATGTGGCTACTTGCATCTACACCGAGCAAAATTGGTGGGATGCCTACAGAATAAAGCCATCGTAAAAGCTTAAAAATATTGTACCCCATAATGGACGGAAATCCACCCATTGCTTTAATAATATGCTTGCTAGCACGTGAATCTTCCCACATAATACAGTTATGCACTGCATTACCATCTTTATCTACGGGAATTGAACTGAAATACTGTGCACAATTACCGATGGCCACAATGCGCTTAGCTGTTCCCGATTCTTCTATAACCTCTTTAGAAAGTCGTAAAATCTGTGTCCACCATTCTTCAGCGTCTTGCTCCACCCCGTCCCCACCATCGACATAAATATTCTTGAACATTCCGGATCGAGTCGCCAGAATATCCCCGTTCTCATTTACAATCGAGATCTTCGGCCCACTTGAACCAAGATCAATAGACAGAACACATTTGGAGTTAGAATCAGTCATGGGGTTGGAAATGGAGAATCAGAAAGGATAAGTACTCTGCGTTACATCCGTGTAAGCGGTAAGCATAGGCATATACAGGGATGGGTCAATTTCCTGTCCAGCACCACCATACATAGCGGCTGATTTTGGATCTCCTTTCTGCACTTTAGCATACTCCACACCTGCCCTCAAGTCTCTATCAAATTCCTCAACGATATTTGGGTTAGTAATCTGAGGTCCTGTGATACAGAAGTGGAATCCGTTTGGATGCTGCTGACCATTCATTCGCCAGTCTTTTGTTTTC
>DMRV01000028.1 GCA_003456455.1 Flavobacteriales bacterium | reverse complement strand
CTGACAGCGAATTATAGTACGAATTGCCACGACTGGCTACCACTACATCGATCTTTCCATCGGCAAGCAATCCATAAAACCGCACAATCGATTCCTCCACATACGGAATGTCGATGTCGGTATAAATCTGCAATTCCCCCTCACTGCTTTTCACTCCAGCCCGCACCGCATATCCCTTGCCTCTGTTCTTCGGATATTCAATCAATTTCACCTCCGAGTGTGCTGCAATCAGCGTTTCAATAGCCGCATCAGACACACCCGTTGTAGAACCATCATTCACCAGAATTACGGCATTCAGCGCATTCTCAGGCAGTCGCGTTTTGAGGTTCGCCAGTGCGTCCTTCAGAATCTGTTCCCAACCCGATCTCGGATTGAAACATGGAAGCACAATATCAAGTGTTATAGGCGGGTTCATCAGCAACGCGAAAATAGCGAAACCCAGGTGCGAATATCTATTAGGGCATGCCCCCGAAGAAAATCGGGATTGGGCTTTCCATTACAAGTCCTCGCTGCGGACTTTTCATTGCACCCAATAACGCGGTGCAACCTGCAAAACCGCAGTAAACCGTATTTTCGCAGTGTATTCAAAAGCACATGGAAGCATTTTCTGACCTCTTCAAATTTCTCATGGAACGCAAAAAGTGGTGGCTCACTCCCATCATATTAGTGCTCCTATTGCTCGGAATTCTAATTGTAATGGGCGGTGGAACAGCTGTTGCACCTTTCGTTTACACTCTTTTTTAATGCAAAAGGTTTACAAGAACATTCTTGTACTCATAGTGGGGTTCTGTGTCCTCCAATTGCTCTTTGGCGGAAAGGTCTTTGTATCCATCGCCTTGGCCGTTTTGTTCTTATCCGCGCTTAGCACAAAGGCGGCCGTACTTATCGATAAATCGTGGCTCTGGTTTGGCGAAAAGGCTGGAAAGATTAACGCAGCTATTCTTCTTTTTCTTGTCTATTACCTTCTACTTACACCTATTGCCTTTTTGGCCCGCATTGGAAAGAAAGACCCACTGCAATTACGCGCACCAAAGAAATCCAACTTTGTATTCAAGCATCACGCATACACAACAAAGGATTTGGAAAACCCGTGGTAATTTGGCTCAATAATTGGCTATAGTCCAATAAACCACACCATGAAATTCGCTTCTTCCCTCCTGCTCTTCCTGTTCTCACTTACTGTTTCTGCACAGGATTTTTCATCTGGCATGAATGCATTCCTTCAAAAGAATGTGAAAGACGGCCTTGTAGATTACAAGGGAATTAAAGCAGCACCAAGCGAACTGAACGCGCTGCTAAATCAAGTTAATCGCTCTCAGAAATATACTGGAGATCAAGAAAAAGCATTCCTCATTAACGCCTACAACCTTTTTGTAATAAAAGGAATTGTTGACCAATATCCCGTTGGTGGGCCGCTCGAAATCGATGGTTTTTTTGATAAGAAAACCTTCACGCTCCGCGGTGAGAAAACCACGCTAAACAAACTGGAAAAGGAAACACTGGCCAAACAGTTTCCAGATGCAAGATTGCATTTCGCGTTGGTATGCGCAGCAATCGGATGTCCTAAATTGGCATCCTCGGCTTATACGGCAGTAGACCTTGAAAGCCAAGTAGAAAAACAAACATCCGCTGTCATTAACAACCCTGAGTTTATTAAAGTTAATGACTCCAAACTCCGTATTTCTCAAATCTTTGATTGGTATGCTGCCGACTTTGGCGGAAAGGAAGAAGTTGCCTCTTTCATTCAAAAGTATCACCTCCTAAAAGTGAAGTTCAGCCCTGAATATTCGTTTTACGAGTATGATTGGACGCTGAACGTACAGAAGTAAGCTATAATTCAAAGAGTCCGCTTTTCTTAATCGTTCCTTAATTCGGATTCTATCTTTGCGGCATGTTGGTTTACCTACTTTTTGCTGTTGGATTTTTGTTGCTGATAAAAGGCGCAGATTGGCTTATTGAAGGAGCAGCTGACATTGCTCGAAAGTTCCGCATCCCGGAAATCGTAATTGGTTTAACAGTGGTTGCATTTGGAACGTCTGCTCCCGAATTAGCGGTAAACATCATTGCTTCGGTTAATGGAAACAATGGTTTGGCCATTGGTAATATAGTGGGTAGCAACATTGCCAATGTTCTTCTCATTCTTGGCGTTGCGGGAACAATTACCAATTTAACTGTTCAGAAAAACACCGTTTGGCGAGAGATTCCATTCAGCTTGTTTGCAGCATTGCTGTTGGGCTTTCTTGTGAATGACCAGATTTCTGGCGATTCGCAAACGGACCAGATTAGTCGCGCAGATGGCTTGATTCTCATTAGCATGTTTGTGCTTTTCCTGTTTTACACATTCCACTTAGGGAAGAACAACCTTACGGAAGAACTTCCTGAAGCCGATGATGCAAGACCAATGTGGAAATCGATTGGGATGCTTTTAACTGGTTTAGCTGGACTTGTAATTGGCGGACAATGGATTGTTGATGGAGCCGTTTCTCTAGCCCGATTATTCGGTTATTCCGAATCATTTGTTGGGTTTACCATTGTAGCAATCGGCACATCACTTCCAGAACTAGCTACAGCCGTTGTGGCGGTAAGAAAAGGCAATACCGATTTAGCTATTGGGAACGTTATTGGCTCCAATGTCTTCAATATTTTCTGGGTCCTTGGGCTGTCAGCTAGTATTAGCCCAATGACTTTCGATGCAGGTGACAACTTCAGTATTTTACTGAATATTGGTTGTAGTGCCATACTCTTTGCGCTCCTGTTTATTGGTAAACGCCACACTTTACAGAAGTGGCAAGCAGTACTATTGTTATTCGGGTACTTGGCTTACATCACCTTTTTAACGATGAGTGGGAAGTAGGGTTTACCTATGCGCCCAATCAAACGTATCCAACTCTTCCAAACATCTCTGAAGAAGCAGAATACTCTTCTCGATATCGCCTTTATCCGCCATTTCAATTACTTGATGGATATGACGAGTAGGAATAGAAATAGCTCCAGCAATAGAACCCCCAGCGCTAAAACGTTGGATAGCCGCAGTGTCTGTTCCTCCAGCAGTTAGAACCTCTGGTTGCCATTGAATGCTGTGCTTGTCAGCCGTCTTTTTCATGAATTCCACCATGCGATAATCGCACACGGTTGAGGCATCCATAATCTTGATTCCAGTTCCTTTTCCAAGGGATGTAATTTTCTCATGAGCTTGTGCTCCAGGAACGTCATAAGCGATGGTTGTATCTAATCCAAAACCGAAATCTGGTTGGTGCTGCAAAGCAGAAACTTGTGCACCACGAATTCCAATTTCTTCCTGAACGGTGAAAACTCCGTAAACATCATACGGCACATCGCCAAGCGTTCGCAAAGCTTCAATAAGAATGAAAACAGAAATACGGTTATCAATGCTTTTGCAGTTCACGCAGTTTCCCATTTCAATGAGTTTGCGCTCACGCGTTATCACATCTCCAACGGAAATAACCTCCTCAACTTCTTCCTTCGACATTCCCATATCAATGAAATAATCGGTGGTTTTAGGAAGCTTGGCTCGTTCCTCAGCAGTCATTACATGAATAGGTTTTGAACCCATTACACCAATCAAATCTTTCTTTCCGTGAACGATGACGCGCTGCGCTGTAAGCGTTTTTGGGTCAAACCCACCTAAGGTGTGGAAACGCAAAAATCCGCCATCCTCAATATGCGTCACCATGAAACTGATTTCGTCCATGTGCGCACCAATCATCACTTTCTTGCGCTCTTTTCCTTTTTTGATGGCAGTTACGTTTCCGAGGTTATCAACCGAAACCTCATCAACCAGCGGAGTTACTTCACGCAGAACGATATCGCGGATTCTTTTCTCGTAACCTGGCGCACCTGCAACTTCGCAGATTTCGGCCATCAATTTTATATCTAAAGGCATGTGTTTATTGTTTTAACGAATATCAAATTTAGGAAAACCACAACGGTTTGTTTGTGACACAAAAGACATGAAACAGAGCAATTTGATTACTCCAAGTGTTTCCAGCCTTGGGCAGTAAGCGGCATTATCTGGTCTCCGGAAACAAGGTTGTAGCCATCGCCTTTATCAGTCACATGACCAATGACTCGAATGGCAGGATTGTCCTTCAAACGATCGTAATCTTTTAAGTCTACCGTAAAGAGTAATTCGTAATCCTCACCACCGTTCAGTGCACAAATGGTTGTGTCAATATTTAACTCTTCCGCAGCCAAAGCCGTGGTGTGGTCAATTGGTAGTTTCTCTATGTAAATACGGCAGCCAACATCACTTTGTGTACAGATGTGCATCAGGTCTGAACTCAATCCATCCGAGACATCAATCATGGATGTAGGAATAACTTTTTCGAGTTCGAGAATGTCAATAATGTCAGCACGCGGTTCAGGTTTTAGCTGTCGTTCCAGCACATAATCATGTCCCGAAAGGTCTGGCTGAACTGCTGAATTTTCCTTAAAGATTGCCTTTTCTCGTTCAAGTAATTGCAATCCAAGATAAGCCGCACCTAAATCTCCAGAAACACAAATAAGGTCCGTTTCCTTCGCTCCATTTCTGTAAACGATGTTCTCTTCGCTTGCTTCGCCAATGGCGGTAACAGAAATGGTCAACCCAGAAACCGAACTGGTTGTATCACCTCC
Source organism: Flavobacteriales bacterium (assembly GCA_003456455.1). Taxonomy (GTDB): domain Bacteria; phylum Bacteroidota; class Bacteroidia; order UBA10329; family UBA10329; genus UBA10329. The sequence continues at coordinate 13,358 of DMRV01000028.1, read as the reverse complement.
AACCAAGTCAACTTTGTACTTATCGCAAGCGAGCAGAATTCCGGTATAAAGCTCATCAATCGCTTCTAGCGGGAAACGGCTGGAAAGCCCCAACGAAACGGTAATCTGTGTCGGTTTTCCATTCATGGCATAGATGTCTGAGAGGTTGACCGCCACAGCTTTGTAGCCCAAATGCTTGAGCGGCACGTAACTCAAATCGAAATGAATTCCTTCTAATAGTAGATCGGTGGAAATGAGAGTTTTCTTCTTTTCTGTACCAATTACCGCAGCGTCATCGCCAATGCCTTTGACGGTACTTTTTTGGTTCAATTCTACACTTTTCGCAATGCGATCAATGAGGCCGAATTCGCCTAAATCGCTTAGTTCTGTTCTCTCTTTGTCTTCAAGCATGGCGCAAAGGTAAATGGATTAACTTGTGCTAAGCGTTTGTAGAAGCACGGATTTTTGAACCCCATAAAACCGCGGACTAAAATTGGATTGAAATCCTTTTAGAAGGGCTAACTTTAACGCCCTTGATTCCAAAAGAAACCATAGACCAAATTTTTGAAACCGCCCGTATAGAGGAGGTGGTTGGAGATTTTGTACAACTGAAAAAGAAAGGCACAAATCTGTGGGGAAATTGTCCTTTTCATAACGAGAAAACTCCTTCATTCAGTGTTTCGGCCTCTAAGGGTATTTACAAGTGTTTCGGGTGTGGCAAGGGAGGAAATTCGGTGAATTTCATTATGGACCACGAGCAGCACACCTACCCTGAGGCGCTGCGATACCTGGCCAAGAAATACAACATTGAGATTGAGGAAGAGCAGCAGACTCCTGAGCAAATTGCTGAGCAAACGGAGCGTGAAAGTCTTTATCTGGCTTTAGCCTTTGCACAGCGCACTTTTACTTCTAACCTGCTTAAAACAGACGAAGGACAATCTATCGGTTTAAGCTATTTCAAGGAGCGCGGCTTTACCCAGGAAACAATTGAAAAGTTTGAGCTAGGTTATTGTTTCGACCGTTACGATTCGTTCGGAAATAAGGCGCTAGAAGAACAGTACAACCGAAAATTCCTGATTGATTCTGGGCTTTGTCTAGATCGGGAAGGAAAGCTGCTCGACCGATTTAAGGGGCGTGTGATGTTCCCAATTCACAACCTTTCTGGCCGCGTAATTGCCTTTGGCGGAAGAACCTTACGCAGCGATAAAAAGGTTGCCAAATACATTAACAGTCCGGAGACGGATGTTTACCATAAGAGCAACATCGTTTATGGTATTTATCAGGCCAAAAGCGAGATTATTAAGAAGGATAACTGCTTTGTGGTTGAGGGTTATACTGATGTGGTTTCGTTGCATCAGGCTGGAATTCATAATGTGGTGGCAAGTTCGGGTACAAGCCTGACTGTGGAGCAAATTAGACTTGTAAAGCGCTATTCAAACAACCTCACCATTATGTATGATGGTGATGATGCTGGAATAAAAGCTTCATTCCGAGGAATTGATCTTGTGCTGGAAGAAGGTATGAATGTGCGAACGGTTCTTTTCCCTGATGGAGAAGATCCAGATTCTTTCTCCAAGAAAATGGATGAGAATGAGCTGACCGCCTTCATTGAAGACAACTCGAAGGATTTCATTCAGTTTAAGACGCAACTTTTATCTGAGGAAGCAAAGGACGACCCAATTAAAATGGCTGGGCTGATTAAGGACATTATCAGCTCCATTTCGTTGATTCCCGACCCGATTACCAGAAACCTTTATGTGCGCCAATGCAGCAGCATTATGAGCATGGACGAGGAAGTTCTGATGATGGAGCTGAATCGGAATCGCAGGAAGAATTTTCAGGATAAGCAGCGCAAAGACAATGGGCGAACTCCTTCGGAGGTTCCAGTACTCGAAGAACCACCGGTAACACGAAAAAGTAATCAGGATTTAAAAAAGCGTGATTCGGAGTTTCAGGAGCGCGACATCATCCGAATTCTAATGCTTTACAGCGAAAAACATATTCATTTTGATGTGTGGGATGAGGAAGAAGAAAAGGTGATTGACCAAGAAGAGGTGAATGTGGTTGATTTTGTGATAACAGAACTTATCGAAGACGAAATCACATTTGAAAATGAGCTTTTTAAACTGGTTTTTGATGAGTTTTCAAAAATGCTTGAAGAGGAAAAAATTCCAACAGAACAACATTTTATCAATCATCACAACCCTGAAATTTCATCGTTAGCAGTTAATTTCTTTGCCCAGCCGCATGTTGTAAGCGAACGTTGGAAAGAGCACAACGTAATTACCCTTATGGAAGAAGACAAGCTGAAGCAGTCTATTCTTTCATCGCTTAACGTTCTCAAACTGCGCAAACTAGAAACCATGATTACCCAAACGCGGGACCTCCTCAAAAAAGCGGAGGAAGACAAACTGATGGAATTAATGGAAAAGCTAAATCGCCAATTATCGGTAAGAAGAATTTTGGCTAGTGAGATTGGCTCTACGATTTTGAAGTGATACCAAAGCGTATGGCTTAAATTATTCGTACCACATCCTTTTAAACAAATGCCTAATTTGAAATCTACCGCTGCCAATTTTGTCGGTGTAGTTCTGTTTCTGGTAAGCCTATCACACTGGTTTCCCATGGGCGTACACCTCTTGGAGCTTATATCGGCATTTGCTCATTTTACGCTAGCGCTTTCGGCTCTTGCCTCTATATTTCTAGCTTTTCAGCGTAGCTGGATGGCGCTCAGTTTTTCAGTTTTGGCGATGGTGCTGGGTGCCGCTTTGCTATTTCCACATTTCGCATCATTACAATCAACGGAAGAACCAAATTTCACCATTGGGCAGTTCAACTTGTATCATGGAAACCCATCATCCGAACAAGCCATTTTGGAATTGTCTGCTGCGGAGTTTGACATTTTTACAATTCAAGAATTGAATTCTGGTTGGATGCCAAATATTGACTCTCTTATCAAGAACAAATACCCGTTTTATCTTGAAGAACCTTGGAAAGGTTGCTGTTACGGAATTGGGATTTACTCCAAGTTTCCGATAGTGGATGGAGAGGTTTTTGAACTAGGAAAAACGCCTGCTATACGCGCCAGCATCAAAATAAATGGACAGATTATTACCGTCATTTCCTTTCATACCAGACCTCCTGCATTCCCGGACGAAACCGATATAAGGAACGCCCAAATGAGAACTATTGCTGAAATGTCTCACACGATTGAGGAACCAATTTTGGTCCTTGGAGATTTTAATGTTGTCCCTTGGGATGCCGCATTCGATTCTTTCCTGACAACTGGAAATATACGAGCCGTACGAAATGGTTTTCAGGCAACTTACCCGATGGATTTTGGTGTTCCATTAATCCCAATTGACCATATTACCTATTCAGCTGGTTTGGAACCGACTTCGTGCGAGACTTTAACCTTAACAGGTTCTGACCATAAAGGAATTGTTGCATCTTTTAAACTAGAATGAAAATTTTCTGTTAAGGAACTAACCGTTTACATCAAGAATAGAACCTTGCGTGTTAAATTGCGCTTCATATCATTTTACCATGACCAATAGCAGAAGAGATTTTATAAAAAAGAGTGGTTTCATCGGAATCGGATTCATGGGGCTCAAGTTATACGCTTGTGGCTCCAGAACGTCTGTTGTTGGAGGTGAAGCATCCGTTGCTCTAGACTACGGTCCGCTTGTAAAAGACCCACTTGGCGTGCTGGATTTACCAGAAGGGTTTACCTACAAAGTAATATCCAAGCAAGGTGAACCGATGGATGATGGTCTTCTTGTTCCTGGTAAACCAGATGGCATGGCGGCATTTTCTGCGGAAGACGGAAAGGTAATCGTGGTTAGGAACCACGAAATCGTTCCTACTGATAAGGAGTTGGGGGCTTTTGGTTTAGAAAATGCGAATCTGTCGGCTATTTCAAAAGATGACTTCTACGAATTTGGAAGTGGCGAATTCCCTGGTTTGGGTGGTACATCAACCTTTGTTTTCAACGAAGAAACAATGGAAATTGAGAAGCAGTTTTTAAGCCTAGCAGGAACGTACCGTAACTGCGCAGGTGGTCCAATGCCTTGGGGAAGCTGGTTAACCTGTGAAGAAGACGTGACCAAAAAAGGTGATTTAGAAGGAAACGTTGAGTTGGACCATGGTTACGTTTTTGAAGTGCCTGCAACAAGCGACATGATGCGTGCTACACCCAAACCGATTAAGGCAATGGGACGGTTCAATCATGAAGCTGTGGCTTATGACCCTAAAGGCGGAATACTGTATTTAACTGAAGATAGACATGACGGATTGCTTTATCGTTTTATCCCGAATAAAAAGAATGACCTACACTCAGGCGGAAAGCTTCAAGCCCTAGCCATAAAGAATGGGCCTAAATTCGATACTCGCAATTGGCCAGATACAATTGGTCCCGATATCTTAACTAACATTCCTATGAAGTTAGAATGGATTGATTTGGACGATGTAGAATCTCCGCAAGACGATTTAAGAATACGCGGACACGAAAAGGGTGCTGCCATTTTTGCTCGTGGAGAAGGAATGTGGTACGATGAGGGCGTAATTTATTTTGCCTGTACCAACGGAGGCGATGCCATGAAAGGGCAAATATTTAAACTCACTCCTGATGCTGATGGCGGGGAATTAGAGCTTTTTATTGAGCCAAACGACACAGAGATTATGAAGTACTGTGATAATCTTACCGTTGCACCATGGGGCGATGTAATGATTTGTGAAGATGATACCGACCCGTACTTAAGAGGTGTTACTCCTGGAGGTCACATTTTCACTTTCGGTCACAACACAACCTACGAATCTGAGTTTACTGGAATTTGCTTCTCTCCAAGCGGAAAAACGATGTTTGTAAACATTCAGCACGTTGGACTTACAATGGCTATTACTGGTCCTTGGAAAGAAGCTTGAGTTGAATAAACTGGTTTACATTTCTCTTGTGTTCTTAAGCTCAACCTGTTTAGGTCAGGGTATTGTAGATATTCCGAATCTGAACCAGCTTGATAGCACAAGTTTTGAACTGACATTTACAGCAGATTCTGCAGCAATTGTTACCGTTCATGCTGCAGAAGACACCACCTATCGCTCGGCTTTTATTTTCCTAGGTAGAACGGTGGGAGAGGACAACAGAGCCCGCATCAAACTAGAAGGCCTTAGAAATAATGCAAACTATGTTTATCGGATTTTCTTAGGAACCGAATTGAATCAAATGAGCGGCTCATTCAAGACTGGATTCATCTCTAGAGAGTAACACGCAGTTGCAGCGTAAAGTTTCTAATTGGCTCCACCTTACTCGGTCTGTAAGCATATATTTCGTTGGTAATGTTGTTTGCAATAAAACCAACCCGCAACTGCTCCAAAACCTGATACCCGGCACGTAGGTTAAAAACGAGGTCTCCTGTAACATTGGCATCGGTATAACGTTGCGTTGCTCCAAATTCACCAGATATGAAATCAACCGCTGTTCGTTCTGTCACTGGAATATTTTCTGGATAACTCCCATAAATGACAGAAATACCAAAAGACACCTTTTTATAATCAAGTTGAACGTCTCCCTTTACCAAGTGTCGTGGCCTAAGCATTAGAACCTTATCCACGTCCGGATTATCAAGATCTATTCTGTTTACCATGTATTTGAAAAATTCGTTTAGGTACTGACCTGCACCATAGCCCCTAGCCGAATCTAGATTTACGGGATAAGTGTATGTGTAGCCTATTAATGCCGCAATACCTATTTCCCCAATCTTTCCTCTACTCGCCAGACCAACTTCGAATCCAGTTACTAAAGCATTACTTATGTTTTGTGGATAAAGACCCACAATATAGCTTTCGGGTAACCCTTCAAACAATTCTGGGCGACTGCCTGGCGAAACAAAACCATATTGAACAAGGTCTTTGTACTGCTGATAGAAGTACGAGAAATCAAGATACGCCTGCCATTCGCTAACGGCAACCAATTGCTTTAACCCAATCTCTGCACTCAGTCCTTTTTCAGCCGTAAGTTCTCGGTTAGGAATAATCCGTACCTGAGGGTTTAAATCTTCTTCTAAATACCGTTCTGCAATAGTTGGTAACCGGTACGACTGCCCGAATGAAGCACGAAGGAAGGAGCCCTTACCAAAACGGTAGTTAAGACCTGACCGAAACACTGGTGTGCTTGATTCAGTAAAGTCATCAATTCCAATTATCTCATATCGTAGTCCAGCAACCGCACTCAAACGTTTGGTTTTAAACTCTCCTTGGGCGAAAACAGCCCCAGAGTAAGAAATCCTTAAACCTTTGTACAAGTTGCTTTTTGATAAGCCCATATTCAGCGGAATTCCAGTGGTTATTGACCACTTTTTCCACAGCTTTTGAAACATATAATTTAAAATTACCTGATGCGATTTGGCATGCGGTGTTGTCTCAAGGTTCCTAGAAATGCGCATAATGTACATGTACCTCGTTTCGAGCGTATGCTTCATGCCCTTTTCATTCAGGTAATGAAAATGTGGGTCTAGATTCATTCGAAAATATTGGTCATCGCCTGGAACAGCAGAGCGCAGTGCACTTTCATTTGGGTTGGCTGCTAAAAAGAACCTTCCAGAATGTTCGTAAACCAGTATTCCATTTAGGCCGTAATTCATCCCAGGCCGCTTCTTATTATGAATACGCGTTTTGAAGTTGATACCTCCACGCAACTCATCTGCAAACTGAAGAAAGCTTTTGTGATGAAAGAAATTTCCGCCCACAATAAGGTCAACATTCTTGATCTTACGAGCGTGATTAAAATTGAGTCCGGAGGCTCCTCGAACTTCTCCATTGCCCCACCATTTGAGCGTATCATCTGGATATTGAATAAGACGATCAACTAAAATCCCAGCAGAATCTACCTTACGAGTGTACGTATCGCCAGAATATATATCTGGTGGATTGTCATACACTTTCTGAAATGCCGTAATGGTTGTTACCGGCTTTGCACTTTTAGGCCAAGATGTTATCACATTTACAACTCCATTAAGTGCAGAACTTCCGTAAACCACGCTGGAGGCTCCCTTTATCACCTCAATCTGTTCTACATTTTCCATCGGAACCTGTCTTAACTGAGGCTCGCCAAGATCAGCACTCATCATAGACACACCATCTTGCATAACTGCTGTTCTGGTACCAACTCCATAAGACCAACTACTACCTCCACGAATACTTACTTGACTATCCTGAATCGTTACCCCAGGGGTTTTATCTATTGCTTCGCCAAGGTCCGTTGCGTTCGTGTTTTGAATCAATGCTTTACTCACCACCTCCATCGAAACGGTTTCCTCAGCAATACTTTTCTGATACTGGCTAGCAGAAACAACCACGATACCTAATTGCTCCGACTTCAGTCCAAGAGCAACATTTTTTATAGTAGGAGCTCCCAAACTCAAATCAATCTCCTCGGTTTGAGGTTCATAACCAATAAACGAAAACTTGAGCTTCTGTATTCCCTTGGATAGCTTTATGGTGTATTTTCCATCGAGGTCTGTGGTGACTCCCATCCGACCATCAGTAACAACGCTGGCGCCAACAAGAGGCTCGTTAGTTTCCTTATCTGTAATTGTTCCCGAAAGAGTTACATCTTGAGCCTTAGCGCTCAAAAACAAAAATGAAACAAAAATGGTGACAAGTAAAAATCTATGCATGCATTGGTTTTAATGAGGGTCGTTAAAAATAAGAAAGTTGCACATCTTTGATCGACAACTAAAGTTCACCATGATTTTACCATTTAGCCTAAAGAAATTTACTGCGATTTGTGCTCTAGCAGTTGCGTTATGCGCATTCAAGACATTTGCGCAACCATTACCAAATGCCAAAGAAACCTTGGGAGTACAAGCTGCCGCTTTCAAAATTAGCGTTGCCCCAAACAGCGAGATTATTGGCGGGCATCTTCAAGGTATCCAACTACACAACGAGACACTTATCGTTTCAGGAAGCTCAAAGGAATTCGGCTATTTAGGGCTATTTCAAAAGGTTGGCGAGGATTTCCTGTTTATTGGTTTGAAGAAATTGGCAACCGACCCATTGAACCATGCGGGAGGATTTCAAATTGCTGAAAATTGGTTGGCTGTTGGCTCAGAAGACCCTGTTGGCCGCAGGAATTCAATAGTTCAATTAATTGATGTCTCGAGTTTTGAAAAACTACAAGCCCCACCAGCTTACACATTAAGGCGCAAAGGCCAATACCAGTTTAGCACTGCAGGGGCCGTTGCATTACTGAAACGGAAAGATCATTTTCTACTTGCAGTAGGAACATGGGACTGCCGAACGATTGACTTCTATATTTCAAATAATTTAAATCCATATTCAGATGATTTTGCATTTGAAAAATGGACAACATGGGACAGCCGAGAAGCCATTAGAAGAAAGTGGATTGACAAAAAATATGGCAGTTATCAAAACCTGCAACTCACACAAGATTCAACGGGAGTTTACATTACAGGTTTTTGCCGTGCGTCAAACGGCTCAAACCGCGCAGATGTTTTTCAAATGAACGTTGATGCTGACCCGTATACCATGATTCAAAAAATTGCTTCTTACACCGTGCAATGCAGTGGCAATGTCACGTTTAGAAATGGTGCTGGGTTTGCCAATTACAACGGAAAACCTTCCATCATTGCAGTTGGACACGATCTTTCTCCAGAAACGCAATTTCAGGTGTTTCCTATCAATGGGGGAGTGAACTAAAAGAAGGAAAAAATCTAGAAACGATTAAGCAACCCTCTAAGCCAACCACCATCGCCATCTTCCAGTTTTTGGATGCGCATTCTGGTCATGTCTAATTCTAGTTGGAGTTCAACTTTTTCGCGCAGTGCCCATAACGTTTCTTGGTCTATTTTTCCTTCGTATTCTTTGGTGGTAATACGTTGGCCAAAAGCGTAATACTGCTTTTCGGGACGAGGTAAAAAGGTAGGTCCAATTCCTCTAACTAGTGGAAACATGGTTTCGCCACCTTTCAGATATTTATCGGCAAATCCTTTTTCTTTCAACCACTCGCCAAACTTGCTCTCCATCAACTCGTCACCGTCCATTAAAATATCGTACGAATCTTCTTGCCCAACTTGGGCAACGGTAATAATATCATAGCCATTTTCAATAGCCATACGCGCAAAACCCGTTCGTTTTTTCCATGTTAGCTTATACTTCTCGCCCTTGCGTTTGCACGTTTCTCTTCCTCCACCCGGATAAACCATGATGTGCTCTCCGTGCGCCATCATTTCAGCACAGTTCTCGCGGCTTCCTTTTACAAAACCAACTTTAGCAGCAAGATCGCGCCAACCCGGCATCATGTAATGCAAATCGTCTACAAGCGAACGGGCAAAAATTCCTTTTTCAGCATACATTTCTGCGGCCCAAAGCGTTCCATCCAAAACACCTAAAACGTTATGGTTGGTAACATACATGGCTGGTTTCTCTTTGTCGAGATTTTCCATACCAAAGAATTGTGGGTCGAAATAAGCACGACCTACAGCGGTCATGTTGGTTACAAACTCCGGTGATGGTGGCGTGAAATCCGGATCATAATCTCCGAGTTGTAGTTGGGTAGATTCGCTCATAGTGCGAAGATAATACTCGAAAGCATGGACGCCTTAATAAATAATGGTTACCAAAGTTGTGTCGAATGCGGTGGCAAATGCGGTTTCCGAAATCTGGTTAAGCGCTCCACTTTGATCAACATAATTTCCTTCAACTTCAATCTGCTGTTGGCCATAAACCTGACAGGTAAATATGCTATCAACCGAGTTTCCTTGAACAATGGTACTTGAAGATTGACAGCAATCAGTGCAATTTCCTGTTTCTGCATCAATCCTAAACGTAGCCGTTTGAGAGCTGTTTTGGTTTACAAGACGAGTGGAAACCCACGCTCTCGGCTCAAGTGGAAACGTACTTGAATAAGCTGTGCTAAACGGAACATCGTCTGGGTTAATATCAAACGTGCCGTTAAAATGTTTCGAGTCGGTAATTTCTAGGCGATAAGAAAAGTAAACACCTTTTTCTACTTCAATATAAAACCGGCCATTTGCATCGGTTATAGCAGAACCAACAGTAACGAAAGTTGGGTTAAAACCACCAGTGGCGCTTTGCACTTTCATTATAATGCTTGCCCCCGAAACGGGTGCATCAACCTTTTGGTCGTAAACCACGCAATCGAACATGAAAACATCTGACTTCTTATCGCATCCCGAAAGGGCCAGCAATAAAACGACTAAAATGGGTAAGGTTTTCATCTACCAGCAAGGTAGAATTTTCCTTGCATTGGGTTTTCGGAAACTCCTGAAATTCGATAGATATAAATACCCGATTTCAAATTGGATGATTGGATAACAAAATCATTATCGGTTCCCGATTCAGAATGGATTACCCTACCAGTACTGTCAAATACCTGCAAAAGGGCATCGCGATTAAGGTCGTTGGCAAACAAAATTCGCTGCGAATTATTTTGAAAATCGCTGAACACTTTATGTTGCTGATTTCCAAAGTCCGCGTAGAAAATAGTTATTGGTTCAGTAAAACCCTGATAGCCCATTTCTAACCTGTAAGTATTGTAATTGTTAGAAATAGGATTCGAATCGAAATACTGATAGGTTTCATCCTTTACACTATTTCCACAAATACCCGGAATATCGTGTATCAACTCAAAGTGCCCTTGTATGTTGGCTCTAAAAACCTTGGTTCCGTTACACTGGTCTCCGCCTTTTATCACCCACCGTATTAGAATTCCGTTGGTTTGTTTGTAAGCATTTAACGAACTTAAAATAGCATGCGGCTCTTGGCCGAAGCAGAAAAGTGGAAGAAGAAGCAAAAAGCAGATCCTTTTCATATTGAGAACTAAATTAAACATGGTAGTATAACGTAGATGGTGGCCAGCTTACATTTAGCTACTCAAGTGGAGTAGACAGGAACACAATCATTTAAAAATCAGACGTACAAACTGCTCCTTCCCTACCTCATCATCAAGGTAAAGAAGCCCTTCATTAGAATCGTTGGTTGTGTGAAACTGGCTTGTCTCAAAGTAGCTTTTGGTTTTTTCTGAAGTCCAAAGTTTTTCGCGTCTGTCTAGTTCTCTTGGTTTGTCCATATCGAGGGTAACGAGCACAATAGGGTTATCCATTTTATCGAACTTATCCACACCATCTAAAGGCGTCCATTCCTTCTCCAAGCTACTAAACTGACCGTTGAAAACGACATGAAGTTTGCCGTTAGCAACCTTACAGATGTAGCCAAGCCCTTCGCCTGTTTTATTCTCCTGAAACTTGGGTACACGTGTACTCCAGTTCACGCTTCCGTCTCTTGAATTAACAGAGAAAAACTGTGCATCTCTGCGTGTGTAAGTGCTAATATTAATATCTAAATGCGCATTAAACTTCGTGGAATCGAGGCCCGATTCGGCTAATACCAAATAGTTGTCATCGCCTAGGTTTTGGAATCCTTTTATCACGAAATTATCTTCAAACGCACCAGCAGAACCTTTCGAATCCTTGTCAACTCGCTTTACAATAGATTTAGATTGATGCAAGGTCATGTAGTCATCATCAAACTCAATGAATTTAAAAACTGGGCGTTGCTTTACGGCACCAGACCAATTGACAAACGCAAATCCATCCGACTTCTCCAGCCAGCTTTTTGTGTCATTTTCCCAATCCATATAGTTGGCGGCCATAATCATTCCAGATTCAGTTCCGTGTAATGTCCAATCACGAATTTTCTTCTCTTGATCGCCAGATAAATCGATTGTTTCAAAACCTTCTGCGTTCACTTTAGTGAGTTTTACGTGGTAGCGGGCATCATTGTCATATCCGTCTCCTTTATCGGTTCTTCCCCAGCAATAAACTGTGCCGTTGTTGGCAATGCCAATAGCCGCTTTGGGTGCGTCTGCCTTCCATTCGCTTCCTCCAACTTGAAAAACACCATCACCAGAACGAAATTCTACATCTTGTTGCCACTTTTTATCAAGATCGGCATCAAACACCATAAAGCGAAAAGCCTGCGTAGGGTCATCCAGTTTATCTGGTCGTTTTGCCTTCTTAAAATAGACCACGAATTTGGAGCCATCTTCAGACACCGCATGGTTCAAATGTGCATCGTTGTAATTGGCGAAAAATCCATTTCCATCCACGCGAGAAACTTCTTTGTCTTCTCCAACTTTTAGTGCTTCCGCGTCAAACTCCGCTAGGTAAACCGTGTTTGCTTTGTCGTAATTCAGGGTCTTTCCTGTCAATCTAATCGCCTTATCCTTTAGGTGGATAAAACCTTTATTCACGTAGCCATCATCGCTCTGTAAACGGTCAAATCGTTCAGAAGAAATTGGTTGGAGCGTGGTGTCGTAAACCGTGTAAATATCCTGTCGATTATGAAAAGCATGAGTGATGTATCCATTGGCATTTGAAACCAAAAACTGGCTCATTTTCTTGGTGGCATCTTTCTTTATAGACGAACCCATCCATACATCCACATTCTTAGAACGTCCCGTTTTACGTTGCGCGAAACTTTCTGAAACGATTCCAATTGCCAATACAAGCATAATCGCACCTGCCAAATACTTCTTCATCAATCCTTTTTCTGTAAAACGCGAAGAAACGGATTATCCAGAAACCATCAAGGGTTTGCAAAAGGGCTAAAATTCTCGTTTTAACACTTATTACAACATCAATACACTGTGCGCACTAGCGCTTTTCTATATTTGCCGATTTCAAAAACCACTAAACATGAAGCGTTTATTATTCGCATTTGCCACCATTTCCCTACTTGCTGCTTGCGGTCAGGGCAAAAAAGACACAAAACTTCCAGAAGGAATTAAGCTTGTCGAAAAAGTTGAAAAAGCCGAATCTGGCCTTTCTATACCTTACGAGAAATATGTTCTCAATAACGGTCTTCAAGTAATTATCCACGAAGATCATTCTGACCCAATCGTACATGTTGATGTAACGTATCACGTGGGTTCAGCTCGCGAAGAGCCTTTCCGTTCTGGATTTGCTCACTTCTTTGAGCACATGATGTTTCAAGGGTCGGACAACGTTGCTGATGAAGAGCATTTCAAAACTGTTTCCGAATCAGGTGGAACGCTTAACGGAACAACCAACAAAGACAGAACAAATTACTTTGAAACACTTCCTAGCAACCAGCTTGAAAGAGCACTTTGGTTAGAAGCTGACCGAATGGGTTTCTTACTTGATGCCGTAACTCAGGAGAAATTTGAAGTGCAGCGCGCTACTGTTAAGAACGAACGAGGACAGAGCTACGATAACCGTCCTTACGGGTTGGTTGGCGAAAAAGTGAACCAAGCGCAGTACCCGCAAACACATCCGTACAACTTCCCAACCATTGGGTATTTGGAAGATTTGGATGATGCA
>DMRV01000408.1:819-5365 GCA_003456455.1 Flavobacteriales bacterium | reverse complement strand
TTTCCTAGCGCATAATTGAGTGAGAATATTCCAATTTTGGTAAAGAATGAAATACCTAAACCAAAGCCGAACGGGCGGTCGGTAATACGTTTGTTTGTAGCGCGATTTTCATAATACGCGCCATCAAAAAAGGCAACTAAGTAACTGTTTGGGTCAAGAAGGAAACGGTATTCAACTGTTGCAATTCCAAACATGGTGGCAAAAATTGCTTCTTCATCAAATCCCCTAAGAGTTTTTAAACCGCCAATCCTAAAAGCTTCACTTTCAAACAGGTTTTCGCTGCGCATAAAACCGCCATTTGCTTTAATCATAATTGTGCTCCTGTTGGGAATTGGGACAAAGTAAGACGCCTGCAATACTGCGTTCAATTGAAAAGAATTGATTTTCAGTCCTTCATATCGGTTTTCCTCTACAGCGGCATCGGGTAAAATCTTCTTGGTTCCTGCGCTCGCTTCAGCATATAGGTCAAAACCTTTTCGAGGGTTCAATCGGTAATCTAATCGCTGCATTTTGTACCCAAAACCATAGAGCTGTGTGCGAGAATCCACATTGTCTGGATTAACCGTTGAGGTGGAAATAAGAGTTGACGATGCAAGCACATTTGTAGAACGGAAATCGGCAAAAATTTTGATGTGGTCATTTCCAATAAGGTGATATTGCACGCCAATCATACCTCTAAGATTCAGAAATAGCGTGTCGCGCTTGTAAAGTTCAAACGTGCCATCCAACCCAAAGCTTGTGTTAAATAAGAACGGGTAGGCCAGGTGAATATTCAAATTCTGCGTTCGCGCCTGCATTTTTCGCCACGAAAAATCAATTAACTCTCCTCGTTTAAAGGCGCTTAATAGTTTGAGACTCAGTTCGCCAGTTACGAGTACTTGCCCTGGGTTTTCGCTACTTGGTAGCACTCCTAAAATCCCATCGAACTGACTGGCGCGTTTCTTATCCAGATAAATGTAGAGATCGGCTTTTTCTTCTCCGAAAACCACTTCTGGCGGTTTCACTTCAGAAACGAATGCGATTTCTTTAGTCCTTGTTGAAATTGGTTTTATCCGACTTTCGTTGTAAAGCGAATTATGCTTAATTCCCAGGTAATTCTGAAGATATTTGGACTTGATTCGAGCCGTACCTTTTATAATGATGCTATCAATTTTGAATTCAGGATTCTTATCAAGATTGAGGCGCGCAGAAAGCAATCCGTTTTCGAGTGAAATGCTATCCAAATTTACTTGTGCGAACGGATGACCGCGATTTTCATAGAACCGAATAATCCGTTTTTTCAGCACAATTAGTCTTTTGCCGCTTATGGTGCTCTCCACAAATTGCTGCTCTTTAAAACCAACTTTTCGCATCACACCCTTCGGAACGTTTCCAGGGTCAATAGACTTAAACTTATATTTATTTCCTGTATGTACCGTAGCTATTGCCGTATCGTTTCTCCAAACTTGTTTGTCAATTCCAGCAGCAGAAAATCCTTGTTCGCGCAGAATGATGAGTAGTTCATTCATTGCTTTGAGCGCAGTCATTGAATCGGGATAGAATTCCTTTAATCGTCCAATTCTGTTGAGCTTCTTTTTAGATATGACTTGGTCTTGTTGTTCGATTATTAGTTGCACACGTTTCTGCCCAAAAGAAGACTGTACTGCCCAAAGCAGAATAATCAAAGACAGTATGTGGCGAATTCGCATCAACAAAGAGAAACGTAAATCTGGCAGATCATTGTGTGTTGAGATTCCAATCAATTGTTTCAACACCTTTTTCTAGCAGGAAGTTGTTTGCTTTTGAAAAATGCTTGCAACCAAAAAAACCTGTGTATGCTGAGAAAGGCGATGGGTGAGGTGCTTTCAGTATCAAATGTCCGTTTTCATAATTGATAAGTGAAGATTTGTTCTGCGCATACTTTCCCCAAAGTAAAAAAACCAAGTTTTTCCGTTCGTTGGAGAGGTTTTGAATGACAGCATCTGTAAACTGTTCCCAGCCTTTTCCTTGATGTGAGCCAGCGTTTTTAGCTCTAACAGTCATGGTGGCGTTTATCATCAATACACCTTGACTGGCCCATTTTGTGAGATTCCCTGATGAAGGTTCTTTCATTCCAATGTCTGAGTTCAACTCTTTGAAAATATTCCGCAATGAAGGTGGGATTTTGATTCCGTCATTAACTGAAAAGCAAAGACCATGAGCCTGATTTGGTCCATGGTAAGGGTCCTGACCTAAAATCACAACTTTCACTTTCTCTACAGGAGTGTATTTGAATGCGTCAAACACTTGTTTATCGGGTGGGTAAACGGTTTCAGAGGTCCTTTCTACAGCGAGAAAATCGCGTAGTGTGGAAAAGTAATCGGCTTCAAATTCATCGGAAAGCAATGCCAACCAAGTTGATTCTATTTTGGGTTTCATCTTTTTAAATATTCAGATGTACGTTTTTCAATAACTCATGTTGAAAACTAAACACAAACCTTTTTAAGTAAATCGCGTAACTGAAATTCAAACGGTAAATTTGCCGCGCGTTTAGCAACAATGGAGCGCGAATTAGCGTTCTAATTTTGTATCAACAAATAAACCAAGAGAAATTTTGAAAAAGTCAGCCATCTTATTCGCAGTTATCACAGTTACTGCCATGATGTTTTCTTCTTGCAGAACAACAGAAAGCTGCCCAGCTTACGGAAAGGCCAACATGCCTGTGGAGCAGGGTGTGAAGAGCTAAAACTCATTACCCTTCCTTGTAAGAAAAGGAAACGGACTGTTTAAGCGATTCGCTTAGGCTGAGAGCAACGGGGCACGAAAGTGCCGCTTTTTCTAACACCTGTTTTTGAACACCTGTTAGTCCTCTATCGTAAATTTCTATATCCACTTTTACTTCTGAAACCCTACGCGGATTTGACCCCATAATCTTGGTCACGTTGGCGTTTGTTCCTTCAATGTTTAATGAAGATTCGTTGGCCCGTATTCCCATGATTGTGATCATGCAACTCGCCAGCGAGGTAGCCAACAAATCGGTAGGAGAGAAGGTTCTTCCCAAACCATTATTGTCCGTTGGAGCATCGGTTAAAATTTTAGAATCACTTTTAACGTGTGTTGCTGAGGTGCATAATTCACCTTTATAAACGATTTTTGCCGTAACCATGCGGTACTGTTTTAGTTTATAACGAAGGTAATCGGCTTGCCTATTCTGTAGACCTATTTTGAGTCTAAATATGAAACACCTTTTTATTACCACGATTGCGATTCTTTTTTCTATTCCAACCTTTTCACAGTTTAAATATGTTCCGAAGGATGTTTCGGATGCTCCCGATTTTATTAAAAATGGAAGGCTGGTGGTTAACTAGAACCTAATTAAACAATATGATTGCCTTACGGTTCGTATTAGTTAAGAACAGTATTCATATAATACTGTCCGTTATCGTAATTTTGCATTAATGCGAATAGGTCTAATTTCCGTCTTTCTTGTTTTGAGCTTGATGTTCGGGGTAAGTCCGTTTTCGCTAGCGCAGCAAAACGGAGAAACCGCGCTTCCATCTGTACCAAAAGGTTCTGTGGCGGATAAAATCAAAGACCGCTCTTTCGATGATACCCAAGTTCTGCTCAAACAGGAATTTACTGGTGGAGCAATGCTTCATACACGTGGTTGGGGATTGTTACTGAGACGCGCCAAGAACAAGACATTCTTGCGCAAGCGACTGTTTGAAGTGGAAGCCGTAAGTATGGAACACCCAAAAGAAATCAGAACGATAAACCAAAATGTTGAGAACGGCAACGGATATGTTTATGGAGAACTTGCGCAGGTAGCGGTTACGCGTTTTGGTTATGGTAGACATAATGTGCTTTATGCTAAGTTCGATAAAGGCGTTGAAATTCGATACTTATACGTAGGTGGGTTTTCTATGGCTTGGGCAAAGCCTATTTTCTTGGACGTTGCTATCCGTAATTCTGTCGGGCAAGTAGAAGCGGTAACAACCGAACGTTACGATCCTGAGAATCCAAATCATAGTCAGGATAATATATTGGGTAGATCCTCACCGTTTAGAGGAATTGATAAAATGCAGTTTTACCCCGGAATTTACGGCAAGTTCGGGTTCAGTTTTGAATACGGTAAAAAGCAAAAAGCTGTGCGTAGTTTAGAGGCAGGAGTTATAGTTGATTATTACATTCAGGATGTGCCGATGATGGCTAGAATCAAGAACGACCCGTATTATTTAACGTTTTATTTAGCTGTTAATTTCGGTGTCAAGTGGTATAGATAAATGAGCGAGGTAAAGACTGAAGAAGTTGAGAAAAGAGTACCCAAGCCAAAGTGGTTACGGGTAAAACTCCCTACTGGAGAAAAGTTCAAGAAAGTCCGTGGATTGGTTGATGAGCATAAGCTTCACACCATTTGTCAGAGTGGAAATTGTCCGAATATGGGCGAATGTTGGGGCGCTGGAACTGCAACTTTTATGATTTTGGGGAATGTATGTACAAGGTCATGCGGATTTTGTGCTGTAAGTACTGGAAGACCTGAGGAAATTGACATTGCTGAGCCGTACAACGTTGCTCAGAGCATCAAACT
>DMRV01000408.1:0-721 GCA_003456455.1 Flavobacteriales bacterium | reverse complement strand
CCAGATTTTAGAGGAGAATGGGACAACCTTCAGCGCATTATTGATGTAGCACCTGAAATCGTATCACACAATTTGGAAACCGTCAGGAGACTGACCAAACAAGTTCGAATTCAAGCTAAATATGACAGAAGTTTAGAGGTCTTAAAACGCTTGAAAAGTGGCGGCATGAAAACGAAGTCAGGCGTAATGCTCGGTTTGGGGGAATCTCACGAAGAAGTGATTGAAACCATGGAAGATTTGAGAAGTGTTGGTGTGGATATTCTAACCTTAGGGCAGTATTTACAACCAACAAAAGAGCATCTCCCAGTAGTTGAATTTATTACACCAGAACGCTTTAAGGAGTACGAAACACTTGGCCTCAAAATGGGTTTCCGTTTTGTTGAAAGCGGGCCGCTAGTTCGTTCGTCATATCATGCAGAAAAGCATTTGTTCTGAAAATCAATTGAACATCAATGATTTAGAAGTGTAATTAATAGTTTTTTTTTGATTGAATTAAGCACGCTCCAGACACTTCTTCCGTTACTTCTTTTTTATATTTGTCTTCACGGTTTAACAAATATTAACCGTAGTATCATTTTACCATTTAGATTATGATGAAAAAATATCTTCTTACCTCAATCGCTTTGCTTTCTGTTTTTGGTCTGTTTGCTCAGAACCATGACGGGCATGAAAAGTGTGGTGCTAATATTGAATTGGAACGTCAACTTCTAGACCCAGAAAA
>DMRV01000019.1 GCA_003456455.1 Flavobacteriales bacterium | reverse complement strand
GGCCGCGAAATACATTGATTGGAAAGGGTTCTGATTCCTCCAGCCGTAAGGCATGTTAATAGCGCAACATTCTGCGTCAATACGTCTAACCCGGCTCCCTGCAATCCAAGCCAACGGAAGTTTGATGAGTAAGAACAGATTGAATATAAACCAATTGTCTATCCTATCTCTGAACTTTTTTCCTTTTGGTGATAGCTCCATTTATATCGTCTCTCCTAGTCTAAGTTTTTCAGCATTCTCCGCCATCGCCAATGCG
Source organism: Flavobacteriales bacterium (assembly GCA_003456455.1). Classification (GTDB taxonomy): domain Bacteria; phylum Bacteroidota; class Bacteroidia; order UBA10329; family UBA10329; genus UBA10329. The sequence goes on along the minus strand of DMRV01000019.1, from coordinate 2,782 downwards.
TCAATCATCTCTTGAATGTTCCCATTCATAAAATCCGTTAGTGCATATATCGTTAGGCCAATTCTGTGATCGGTAATTCTACCCTGAGGATAATTATACGTTCTAATTTTCGCGGATCTGTCACCAGATGAAACCATCGTTTTTCTTCGGCTAGAAATATCATCTAAATGCTTGCTCAGCTCGCGTTCATACAACCGCGTACGAAGCATTTCCATTGCCAGCTTTCTGTTTTTCAACTGTGACCTCTCTACAGAACAAACCACCACAATACCAGAAGGTTTGTGGGTGAGTTGCACCTTAGTTTCAACCTTGTTCACATTCTGACCACCAGCACCACCAGATCGCGAAGTTTGCAGTTCTACATCTGCTGGATTGATTTCTACATCAACCTCTTCCGCCTCAGGCATAACAGCAACTGTTGCTGCCGAAGTATGAACTCTTCCCTGCGATTCTGTTTGAGGAACACGCTGTACACGGTGCACCCCAGATTCGTACTTGAGAATGCCATAAACACCTTCTCCCTCAACCTTAACGTTTACTTCTTTGTAACCTCCAGCAGTGCCTTCATTCTCCACCAAAATGGTCGTTTTCCACTTTTTCCCTTCTATGTACTTCATGTACATTCGGTAAAGGTCTCCAGCAAAAATACTTGCCTCGTCACCTCCTGTTCCAGCACGGATTTCGAGCACCACATTCTTTTCGTCTTCTGGGTCTGCAGGGAGCATTAAGACCCTAAGTTCTTCTTCAATCTCGGCTTTTCTAGCATCCAACTCTTCGAGTTCCATTTTAGCCATATCAACAAAATCTGGATCTTTTTCTGTGTCCAATATTTTCTTGCTACTTGCAATATTCTCGATTACGTTTTCGTATTCTTTCGAAGCTTTTACAACAGGCTCAAGCCCTCGGTAATCACGATTAATTTTCACAAACCGTTTCATATCAGCCATTACAGACGGGTCGCCAAGCTGTCCTTCAAGATCCGAAAACCGTCTTTGTATATCCCGAAGTTTATCTAGAAGCTCCATAGCTTAATTGTAAATGAACTCACCGAATTCTGAACGAATGGTAAGCTTTTTATCTCCTTCTTCTACTCTACCAACTATTTGTGCATCTACATTGAAACTCTTCGAAATCGCAATGATTTCATCAGCAATTTCTTCTGGAACATAAAGCTCCATTCTGTGTCCCATATTAAACACTTTATACATCTCAGCCCAAGAAGTTTTCGATTCCTCTTGTATAATTCGGAACAATGGCGGAACAGGAAGTAAGTTGTCCTTTATGACATGTCCAGAATTGATAAAATGAAGCACTTTAGTTTGTGCTCCTCCAGAACAATGCACCATTCCATGAACCTCGGTTCGATGGTTATCCAAAATCTTCTTAATAATAGGTGCGTACGTCCGTGTTGGTGACAGAACTAGCTTTCCCATATCCAACGGAACTCCAACTACTTTATCAGTCAAGTTATACTTCCCTGAATAGATTAAACTATCATCCATAGCGCCATCAAAGCTTTCCGGATACTTTGTCTTCAATGAATCGTTGAAGACATCATGTCGAGCAGCCGTTAGGCCGTTACTCCCCATTCCTCCATTATAGTCAGACTCATACGTGGCTTGGCCGTAAGACGCAAGTCCAACAATAACATCTCCGGGCCGAATATTTCCGTTATCGATTACTTCAGAACGTTTCATACGTCCGGTTACCGTTGAATCAACAATTAATGTTCTTACTAAATCACCTACATCGGCAGTTTCACCTCCTGTTGAATGAATATCCATTCCATTATCGCGAAGCATTTGAAGCACCTCTTCAGTACCTGAAATCAATGCTGAAAGGACCTCACTCGGAATCAAAAATTTGTTTCTCCCTATTGTTGACGAGAGCAAAATATTATCAATCGCTCCTACACATAGAAGGTCATCCGTATTCATGATTATAGCATCCTGCGCAATTCCTTTCCACACAGATAAATCACCCGTTTCTTTCCAATACATATAAGCAAGCGAACTTTTGGTTCCAGCACCATCAGCATGCATGATAATGCAGTGCTCATCAGAATTAGAAAGCGTATCTGGAACAATTTTGCAGAACGCCTTCGGAAACAGACCCTTATCAACGTTTTTTATCGCCTTATGAACGTCTTCCTTATCGGCAGAAACGCCACGTTGCTTATATCTTTCTCCAGTACTCATAAATTGCAATTGTTCTTTAACAAAAAAGCATTCCGCGTACACGGAATGCTTCTTTAAAAATATCTATGAAAGTTGACTAGTTTCCTTTAGGAACGTAATCGTTACGAAGTACTTTAAACTCAGTTCTACGATTCAACTGATGCGCTTCTTCTTTCAACTCTTCTCCAGCGAGCTTAGCGATAAATGCATCGTTGATAACGCTTCCTGCAGGAAGTTCGCCAACAGCAGCATCAAGAACCTTCGGTGTAGTTTCACCATATCCTTTGGCTACCAAACGTTCTCCAACCACATCGTTCTCAATTAGGTAATCAACCACCGACTGAGCACGTTTTTGAGAAAGAGACAAGTTGTAGCTGTCAGATGCACGCGTGTCTGTGTGAGAACCAAGCTCAACCACAATAGTTGGATTGTCATTCAATGTCTCAACTAAACCATCCAAAGCAACTTTAGATTCTGGACGAAGATCCCATTTTCCAAGGTCATAGAAAATATTTGGGAGGTCGATTACACGGTTGATTGGATCCAATTCGAAATCACTAATCAAATCTTTGTCTTCTTCGAATCCAACTGTAGTTGTCTTTCCA
>DMRV01000114.1 GCA_003456455.1 Flavobacteriales bacterium | reverse complement strand
ACTATAATTAATATTATGTTAAATAGTGTTCAATAAAGAAAGGGAACAACTGTCCCCTTTCTTTATTTCATTTAAACTTCTGGTTACTTCATTCTAGCCATGATTTCATCATACTTGGTTTTGTATGATTCGTCCTTAGCCATTTTTCTGTAATACAATTGCTTGAGGGAAATAAGTACGCCTTTGTCATCTGGATTGATGCCGTAAGCTTTTTCCAAGATTGGTAGCGCTTGTTCAAACACAACATCAGCAGCTTCTCGTGCAACTTCAAACTTCTTCATGTCGTCAATCAGATTAGCTGCCTCATTCATTTTAACAGCTTGGTTAAAGTATAATGCACCAAGGTTGTAAACAGCATCAAAGTTTGAACCGTCTAATTCAACAGATTTAGAATAGCTTTTCTGAGCAGCTTCTATGTATGCCTTGTAAACATCGTTTCCTTCAGGATTAGCTTCAATTTCCTTGGCAGCAAGTCTGTCATTTACAAACCCATAAGCAAAATGCAACGAAGCGTTATCCGGCTCTCCAGCTATTGCCACTTCCAATGACTTTACAGCTTCAGCATGCTGATCATTCTTCAAATATACATTCACCTCATCCGTAACCATTGTCTGGTTGTCTGGGAATTTTGCACGTCCTTCTTTCAATAACTCAAATGCTTTGTCCTCATTTCCAGGAACATCAGAATACATTCTAATCATACGTACAAAAGCAGCTTCTGCCTTATAGTTGATAGCAATTGCCTCACGGTAATACTTTTCTGCAAGCTCTAAGTTTCCAGTCTGCTCTGCACTAGCACCAGCATAATAAATTGCTAAAGAATCGGTACGTTTTATTTCTGGAATGTTTGAAGCCTGAATTGTATTCAAAAACGCCTGCAAAGCACCTTCATAATCCTTTGCGTTGTACTTGGTAATACCGGCATTCACAAACTGCTGTCCTTCTACGTTTAAATACTGAAGCACCATGTCTGTGTGGAAGTTCTTATCATCCAACTCTTTACATTTAATAAAACTTTCAAATGCAATCTGTAACGGGTTGTCAGACAGTGTTTTATACTTCTCTTCTTTCGTCTCGTAAACTGCTTGATAAATTTGTCCACGAAAGAACCAAGTTTTGGCTTCGTTCATCGTTTTTTCATTCGTAATGGTTGGTTCAATAGCCTCTACAGCATTGTCCAATTCTCCATATTGCAAATAGTTATTAGCACTTGTACGTTTCGATTTCTGTCCGAAAACAGTAACACTCACTAAAAGGGCCACTGTTAACAGGCTTGTCTTCTTAATGGTCATCATTTTTTGGTTTTAATTGTGGTGAGCCAATGGGCTTCACGCTTTTCTATTCTTCGTTATCGTTTGTTTCTGTGTCTTCTTCAGATGAATTCTCCTCACCATCTGTTTCTGGAGCATCCGAATCTTCACCCTCTGCTCTTGGAATCAAGTTTCCTTCTTCATCGTACTCATCCAAATCTGCATCATCAGAGGAAATTTCCACCTTAGCAATAGCTGCAATGGTGTCTTTTCCTTTTAGGTTAATCAGCTTCACTCCTTGCGTAGCGCGGCCCATTACTCTGATGCTTGCAACATCCATTCTAATAGCAATTCCAGACTTGTTAATAATCATCAAGTCGTTCTCATCAACCACACTCTTAATGGCAATAAGCGAACCAGTTTTGTCAGTAATGTTCATGGTTTTTACACCTTTTCCTCCACGGTTGGTAATTCGGTAATCTTCCACTGAAGATCGCTTACCATATCCGTTTTCTGAAACAACCATAACTGATTCTGTTTCTGCGTCTTCTACACAGATCATGCCAACCACTTCTACACCATCTGGCATGTTGATGCCTTTTACCCCTGCTGCAGTACGTCCCATAGGTCGAACTTTAGCTTCAGGGAAATGGATACATCTACCATGCGTTCCAGCAATAAGAATGTGGCTATCGCCTGTAGTCAACTTAGCCTCTAGCAGTTGATCACCTTCCTTAATAGTAATAGCATTGATGCCATTTACACGTGGACGAGAATAAGCTGCCAACGTGGTTTTCTTGATGATTCCGTTCTTAGAACACATAACCACACAATGGTTGTTGATGTATTCCTCGTCTTTCAAGTCCTTCGCACAGATAAACGCTTTCACTTTATCGTCCGATTCAATATTAATCAGGTTTTGAATAGCTCTACCCTTGCTTGTTTTGGTTCCTTCAGGAATTTCAAACGCACGCATCCAGAAACAACGGCCTTTCTCCGTGAAGAAAAGCATGTAGTTATGGTTGGTTGCCACAAACAGATATTCCAAGAAATCGGCATCACGCGTGGTGCTGGCTTTTGAGCCTACTCCTCCTCTACTCTGAACTCTATATTCGGTAAGAGGTGTACGCTTAATGTATCCCATGTGAGAAATGGTAATTACCACTTCTTCATCAGGAATCATATCCTCCATACGAAGGTCATTGGCGTTGTGCTCAATAATGCTTCGTCTTTCATCCCCATACTTATCCCGGATAACTCCAAGTTCATCCTTGATTATAGTCATTCGCAAGTCTTCGTCAGCAAGAATGCTTCTTAAGTATTCGATGGTTTTCATCAGCTCATCGTACTCAGCACGTAGCTTATCTTGCTCCAGTCCAGTTAACTGACGTAGGCGCATTTCAACAATAGCACGCGATTGGATGTCACTTAATTCAAAGCGTTCCATCAACTTGGCTCTTGCCTCATCTGGGCTTGAAGAAGCACGTATCAATTTGATTACCTCATCAATGTTATCAGAGGCGATGATAAGTCCTTCGAGAATATGCGCACGTTTTTCAGCTTGATCTAATTCATACTTGGTTCGTCTCACAACCACCTCATGACGGTGATCCACGAAATGCACAATCATATCCTTCAACGTCAACATTTCTGGACGGCCTTTTACCAAGGCAATGTTGTTTACGCTAAACGATGTTTGAAGCTGTGTATACTTATATAAGGTATTAAGAACCACATTTGGAATGGCATCTCGTTTCAATTCGTAAACGATTCGCATTCCTTTTCTATCCGACTCATCGCGGATATCGCTGATGCCGTCAATTTTCTTGTCAACCACCAATTCGGCAGTCTTCTTGATCATTTCGGCCTTGTTTACCTGATATGGAATCTCGGTAACAATAATGACTTCACGTCCTGACTTCTGTTCTTCAAACTCAGCCTTGGCGCGCATCATTACTCTACCTCTACCCGTCTCAAATGCATCACGCACACCATCGTAACCATAGATTGTTCCTCCAGTTGGGAAATCGGGAGCCGTAATGTGCTCCATCAATTCCGGAATGGTAATGTCTCTATTGTCGATGTAAGCAATGGTTCCGTTAATTACCTCTGTAAGGTTATGTGGAGCCATGTTGGTGGCCATACCTACCGCAATACCCGAAGCTCCATTGACCAAAAGGTTTGGAATTCTTGATGGAAGAACCGTTGGTTCTTGCAACGTATCATCAAAATTCAACTTAAAATCAACGGTGTCCTTGTCTATATCAGCAAGTAATTCTTCTGCAATTCTCTTTAACCGTGCCTCGGTATAACGCATGGCAGCTGGGCTGTCACCATCTACCGAACCAAAGTTACCTTGCCCATCAACCAACGGATAACGAAGCGACCACGGTTGCGCCATACGCACCATGGTGTCATAAACTGATGTGTCGCCATGTGGATGGTACTTCCCTAGCACCTCTCCTACAATTCTTGCAGACTTCTTATACCCGCTGCTAGCTCTAACCCCAAGGTCGAGCATACCAAACAGTACCCTTCTATGAACT
>DMRV01000160.1 GCA_003456455.1 Flavobacteriales bacterium | reverse complement strand
CTGATGCTGACGGTCAGCCTGTCTCGCTCTATTTTTAATTTGGTTGATAAGTAGGTCTAATTGCTCTACGTCCATTTCTTCTGCAAATCCTTCTTTATACAATGCATCCGTCTCAGAAAGTGTTTTCTCGATATTGGCGATGTTCTCATTTAGCAAACGGACATTTTCTTTTGCAACCTGAGATGTATAGTATGCTTGCGCGATAATCGTCTTGACCTCGTTCAAGGTCATTTTTTTCATATCACCTTTCATCCTTTTCAAGCCTTTTACTGCTTTTAATCCGATGATATATGAACCGTCAAAAATCTGAAGACCAACATTTACACCTGCTTCCATGCTCCAAGCTTGTCCAAATTGTACTTCTGTAGTAGTGTTTTCACTTGGTGCTGGAGCATTAATTGGAACTCCTGTTTGCTGAGAAACACCACCAAGAAATTGGGTGAGATAATCTGGAAACCCGAACGCATCCGCAGGTAAAACTGAAGTTGGAAGATCTATGAAGTTGTTGAATCCGAAACTTCCATTTACAATAGGAAGACCTTTTGCGGTTTGAATCCAGACATCTTTTTCAGCTTGCTGAACATCAATGTCTGCAGTTTTGGCCTTCTGGCTGTTTTCCCAAGCGTATTTTACTGCGTCATGCACACCCAGTTCCATTGGAGCCGATGATTCTTGAGCAAGCGCGAAGCTTGAGATAAATAAACTGGTTGTAAGTATGAGTAGGTTTCTCATCGCTAAAAAATAGGGTGCTGTGTATCTAATGTTTTGAATTTATCCTTCAGGTATTCCATGCCTTTTTCGCTCGCAATTCCGCGGATGTGATAGCGAATTGCCTCGAAGTAAACATCTTTTGCATTGTATTGCGCAGCAGGAAACAATTGCTGGTCAAAGATGATATCCATTCTTCCAACATACAATCCTGCAACAATTGGAATATTGATGTTCTTCCTGTACAAACCCTGGCTGATGCCTTCTTCAATATTCCGAGCAATGCAGGACATTATCATATCCATTTTGTACTCATTGAACTTTGAGAATGCTGCAGGGTAGTACTTCTCCATATCAAATAGAATAGAAGGGTGCATACTCTGTAGATGGGTACTTACGTGCTGCGAAATGAGAAACATTTCATCAATTGCATTTTCACTTTTCTCCTGAATAGAACATAACGCTGCGCCTTCCTTGTCCATATGCGACTGAATGCCTTTAGAAACTAGGTCGGCCTTGTCTGAAAATGACTGATACAGCGTCTTCTTTGATATTCCCAAATGACGAGCAATATCATCCATCGTCAAACTCTTAATGCCATATTGCATAAAGAGTTGCGATACCTGATTTAGTACTTTCTGAGCTTTCTCGTCCATTTTGCGGGTGCAAATATACTATCGTAAAAACGTTGGAAACGAAAATGATGTTAAAAGTTTCTTGAGTTTTCAATGATGCTACATTAATACAAATCATAATGTTCAATCGAGTTTAGAAATCATCCCTAGCAACTATATCTTTGCGCCCTTCAAAATCTATAGAGATGGAAAGTGTAAAGGGGTTATTAGCAAGTACCGAACTTGATAGAGAAGTTACGGTAAGAGGGTGGGTAAGAACCAAGCGCGGCAATGCTTATGTGAATTTCGTTGCTGTGAATGATGGCTCAACTATTAATAACATCCAATGCGTTTTCGACTTTGAATCCAACTTTAAAGAGTCCGATTTGGCTAAGGTTACAACGGGAGCATGTGTTTCTGTTACCGGACAATTGGTTGCAAGCGAAGGAAAAGGACAGTCGGTAGAGGTGAAGGCAACTGCTATTGAAGTTCACGGAGTAGCTGACCCAGATGAATTTCCAATTCAGCCTAAAAAGCACAGTCTAGAGTTCTTACGTGAGAACGCACATTTACGAATGCGAACGAATACGTTTAGCTCTGTTTTTCGCGTTCGTCATGCACTGACTTTTGCCATTCATAAGTATTTCAACGACAGAGGATTCTTCAATATTCATTCTCCAATTTTAACTGGAACGGATGGAGAAGGAGCAGGAGAGATGTTCCGGGTAACGATGCTCGACCCAAAGAATCCACCGTTAACTGAAGATGGAAACGTAGATTATTCTGAAGACTTCTTCGGAAAGGTGACTAACCTATGCGTTACAGGTCAGCTTGAAGCTGAGTTGGCGGCAATGGCGCTTTCTAAAGTTTATACGTTCGGTCCAACATTTAGAGCTGAGAATTCAAACACTTCTCGCCACTTGGCCGAGTTTTGGATGATTGAGCCTGAGGTTGCTTTCTGCGACATTGTGGGCAACATGGATTTGGCTGAAGACTTTCTTAAAGAAGTAATCAAGTATGTGGTTGAGACCTGTCCTGATGATTTGAAATTCTTGAGTGATAGAATCACTCAAGAAGAGAAAGGTTTGCCACAAGACCAGCGTCAGCCCATGGAGTTGTTGGAGAAGCTAAAGTTTGCTTCTGATAATGATTTTGCACGAATCACATACACAGAAGCATTTGATATTCTCAGAAACTCTAAGCCAAATAAGAAGAAGAAGTTTCAATATCCTGTAAACGAATGGGGTGTTGATTTGCAAAGCGAGCACGAGCGTTTTTTAGTAGAAAAGCATTTCCAGAAACCAGTAATTATTACGGGTTATCCGGCCAAGATTAAGGCGTTCTACATGAAGCTAAACGAAGACGGAAAGACTGTTGCTGCAATGGATATCCTCTTCCCAGGAATTGGCGAAATTGTAGGTGGTTCGCAACGTGAAGAACGTTATGATGTACTTCTTCAGAAAGTTAAAGACTTCCATATTCCAGAAGAAAGCGTTTGGTGGTATTTAGATACTCGTAAGTTCGGAACAGTAGAGCATAGTGGTTTCGGACT
>DMRV01000135.1 GCA_003456455.1 Flavobacteriales bacterium | reverse complement strand
AAGCAACTTCTGGAGCCATTGAGCGGAAATATTCTAGAAGTCGGTTCTGGAACGGGCATCAATTTCAAACTCTACCCGAAAGACTGCAGCGTTATTGCAAGTGAACCATCGGAACATATGTTGAAGTACGCGGAGGAACGTTTAAAGATGGATCCAGTTGAAGCGGAAATTGAACTGGTATTAGCTGGCGTGGGAAGTGATGAATTGGAAAAAAGAGTGCCTGAAGGAGGATTTGATGCCATTGTATGTACCCTCGTGCTGTGTACCATTCCAGAACCCGAAAAGGCAGTTACCAGTTTTAAAAAGTGGTTGAAGCCTGATGGAAAATTGATAATACTTGAGCACGTACATGCAAAGACAAGTAGGAGGAAATTGGTACATAATGTGCTTAATCCTGCGTGGAAACATTTTGCTGAAGGTTGTCACCTAAACCGAGATACTGCTCAGATGCTTCGTGACTCAGGGTTTACGGCAGAATGGGAAAAAGACTTCGTTAAAGTGATGCCGTTTCACGTTTCAGTGATGAAGCTAAAACCTTAGAATCAAAGGCCTAGCACCTCCACAAGCACACTCTTCTCGACAAGGCCAACGTGTTGCCAAGTGACTTTTCCATTATTGTAGATGAAGGAGGTCAGCTGATTATGCGATTCACTTATCGAACTCTTTGAAGTCTACCGAAGGGTCGTAGTCATTATTCGTCTTAATCGAATGCAGTTCGCTCCGTGGGTCTTTTGACCTGAGAATTGGGAACAGCAACTGTACGTACCACTGTTCTTTTACTTGATTCCATGCACCAAATCGCGTAGGGTATTTACGGGTAATCTTAGCTGTTCCGAATAGCACATCCCACAGAAACAAAAGATTTCCATAGTTTCCATTTGGGTGCGACACGCCATCTTCCGCAGTTAATCCGTGATGGGCATAATGCGTACTTGGCGTTGAAATGGTTCTTTCTACTACCCAAGCCACTGGGCTCAGCACCTTGTATTTGTACAGAAAGCGGTCCCATTTCGTTTCGCTATGCGCTAACATAATGATGACCAGTTTTATGGGTAAATAAATGAGATACACGTATCCCATTCCTAAATAGACCAAAGCCGCTGTAAACCAGATTCCGGGCATAAATGCATAGTACAAAGTGGCATTTCTATAAGTAACTAACACGCCCATTTCCTCTACAACGTGGTGCGGTCTGTGCAGTTTCCACATGGTTCTATTTACGTGTGAAAGTCGGTGCCACCAGTATTGAGTCATATCATCTAACACGAGAAATGCGAGGATATGCCACCAAAAAGAAGAACTGATGAAGTAATCTTCAAGGTTGGGGGAAATTGTTCGCATAGTCCAAATAACAAACAAAAAGATGGCAGGTTGAATGAGCGTTGGTAGCGTAACCATGCTTATCAATTCAATCGTAAAATCATTCTTGCTTCTGCGGTCATTCAGGTATAAGCCACCTATAGCTTCCAACACACCAAGGGTTAGAAGGGCTACTGCAGGAATGGCCTTGCTTATTACTTCTGAATCTAGCATTTCAGCTCAAGTTAGCTATTAAAGTTCGTGAGTAAGGTTTGTGCTGTACCGCTAAAACTTTTTACCGCAGTAGGTTGATGTACCCTTCGAGTGTTTTAAGTTCATCCCGCCAAGTGTACGCCCGAATTTTGTATACGTACACATCGTTGTTTTGCAATACACCTTTGTAGTAACCATCCCACCCTTCTTCTTCATTGGTAGTAAAGAATAGTTCTTCTCCCCAACGGTTAAATATGCGGAATTCCTCCAGCTGCTTAATTCCCCACCCTTCTACAGAAATGATATCATTGGCACCATCGCCATTCGGTGTAAACGTAGTTGGCATGGCCAAGAATGTTTCGGGATAGATGTCAACCGTATAATTAGCATTAGCCGTAAAACAGCCTAAAATATCGGTAACAGTAACTGAATAGGCAACCTTCTCTAGCGGTTGCAAACAAGGACTTCCGCAGGTATCGCAATCCAAACCATCTGTCGGATTCCAATCAAAAATGTAAAGTCCTGCCTCAGCATCAATCGGTAAACAAACCGAATCGCCTATTACAATGGTGGTATCCCAATCGGATAAAACAAGTGGGTTGATAACGAAAATGGTTGCGGTATCTATACCTGTACAACCATTGGTATCTACAACCGCAACCTCATAATTAGCCGTAAAAAGTGGTGATGACGTGGTACTTGTAGCCGTAGAGTCGGCAATATCTTCTAATGAGCGCCAGACATACTCCGAGGTGGGCTCTGCGTTGCCTATGCTAATCTCACCAACATTTCCCTCACAGATTGTATCTCCAAGAGAAAGCACATCTGGAATAGGATGAAGCGTCAACGTTTTCACCATAGTATCATTACAACCCAATTCGATGTTAGCTACACCTAGCGAAACCTCGTATGTTCCGGGTTCGGGATAAACGAGCGTTCCCGGTTGTTCAACACTACTTGCCGCGCCAAATCCAAACTGCCAGAAGTAGTTATCGGCATTCAAGGAATTGTTCTCGGTATCGAATTCTTGAAAACAGAACGCGACTGCGGTATCGGTCTGGTTATTCAAGCTGAAATCAGCAACCACTTCGTGAAGAAAAATGGGAACGGTTGATTCATCGGGACATCCGCCTTCTAGACCAAAAACCACCAACTTTCCAACAGTCTCTCCATTTGGTGGAACAAACGTATAGGTGTGTGAAATGGGGTCAACATTGGTGGCTGAGTTTCCGTCTCCAAAATCCCAAACCCAATCGTACACTTCGCTTGTATCCGTTAATGTGAAGGTGATTGCTTCTCCTCTACAAATGAGGTCTCTATCTATTGTAAAAGAACCTTCCGGACCAATTACGTTGTAAACCCGCTGCGTAGTATCGGCACAGCCATAAGGTGTATTTACAATCATAGTAACGGTGTACTCTCCGCTTACATTATATAAGGTTCCGGCTTGTGGGCCTGTTGCTGTATTACTGCCGTTTCCGAAGTTCCATTGCGTGGAATGAGACGGTGGCGTTGCCGTTGTATCGGTAAATACCACATTTTGCGGGTTACAAAAAATGGACAAGGAATCACCATCACTCGTAAATCCAGCTTCAGGATAGGCCTGCACATTCACTGTTTTGATGGTAGAATCCATACAGCCGGTTGCTGTTTCGGTATACACTACGGATACATTAAACGTTCCCGCATCGTCAAATTGATTCGAAGGGTTTTGGTCCTGACTGGTGTTGCCATCCATAAAATTCCAATCGAAAGAAAGGTCAATCCCTCCTGGTTCAGACGCACTAAAATTAACGGTGTTTCCAACGCAGATGTTTGGAAAGAACGGGGTTGAGTTTACGCTGCTTGATAGCTCATACATGGTAATAAGCTGCTGACCTGTTGTATCAAAACATCCAACGGCATTCTCCACTACCAGAAAGGTGAAGATAGAATCCTGAAACACACCGTAGTTGTGAGTCGGGTTTTGGTCGGTTTCAAACGACAAATCGCCAAAACTCCAAAACCATGAAGTGATGGTAGTGTCGGACGTTGACTGGTCTGTAAAATCAACATCCGTAGGAGCACAAATAGTATTATCGGAAAGGCTGAAAACGGCATCAATTCCTGAAATAATAACATTTGATTGTGCAGTATCCTTGCACCCATTAATGTCGGTTACAATAAGTGTTACGCCAAAGTTTCCGGTAGTAGGAAACGGAATGGGATAAGAAGCATCTGTTGTGGTAATAGGCCGCATAGTTGGGTCGTCAAACTGCCAAGTGTAACCACTCCAACATTCCGAATAAACATCTTGAGATAAACCAGCGTTGAAAGGGCTCTCCACTCCCCTACAGATAATACTATCAGATTGGAATTCTGCCT
>DMRV01000157.1 GCA_003456455.1 Flavobacteriales bacterium | reverse complement strand
TAAATGCAGCACAAAATCTCCTAGAGAAGGAATGAAAGAAGATGTTGCATGAAGTGTTGGGCCGAACAATTCAAGCTGATACAGAGCACGAGGTAACTCCAACCAGAACAATAACATTCGGATGATGAGTACGAGGGAAACGAAAATTACCGCACTAGCGGTTTTGGAACTAAATTTCTCTATCCAATTACCAGCATGCCAGATGCTTAAAAGAAGAAGTAGTAGGAATGCAAGCCAAACAATTGAGTTCCAAGATGGAGCTGCTTCACCATTCTTTTTAGGAAGAAAGCGCAAGCCAACGGGGCTAACTCCATCGGTTAATTCAATGGTAGATTCAGGGCTAGCTAGTGTAAAGGTTAACTGAGGTTCGGCATGAATACTTGGGTTCCAGCGATTTGAAATGTACCTGTTTTCAAAACCGTAATCGGTACGCAGCAGCGCGTAAGCAACCAAAAGTTGATTATCAATCTGAATTGACCGACTCAGGTACCAAGCGTTTTTTAGGTTGATAATCCCTTGCTTTGGTGGCTGTCTACTGTCAAATTCTATTTCAAAAGGAATTCCGTTTGTGGTCCAATCTGCTATTTCATTTTCGTTATAAATAACGAATCCGATGCCTTTTTTATCCCATTTATCGTAAAGGCTTTGTAGCCCAATTTTACTGTCGTTTATTTCTTTTAGTTGTGCCTGAATGGTCTTGTCTAGCGCAAGAATATCAGCTTGAATTTTTTCGGTACCGTGGTGCTCGAGTTGGTGCGTAACTCGGTTTCCTTGGTAGACACCAAATAGCCCGACCAAAACTGTTAATACAATGAAAATGATGAGTTTTTTCACTACGCGCAAACGCTTTCGTCCAAAGATAAGCTTTGAACAAAGGCTATTCCATAATCGCCAAACGTGATTGTTTATCACAAAAAAAGGGCAGCTAATTAGCTGCCCTTCTCTAATTATTAGACTTGTTCCTTATTGAACAATAAGACGGAGCTGTTCTCTTTTGTCTCCCACGTTAAGGCTTACTATGTACAGCCCACTTGGCAATTGCGAATCAATTGTTGTTGAAGTTGTTCCTAAAGAAAGCGTTTCGGTGTAAACCACCTGTCCAAGATTATTGAAGATGTTCAGTGCTCCAACTTCCTGCGTTGGCTCAAACTTCATACTAAATACATCCTTTGCTGGGTTTGGATAAACCGCGGTAGTAATCACGTTATCGTCTGCAATACCAACGGTTATACAGGTAGCTGCTTGCCCTGGATCTGCAAAAATAGCTGTGGCGTTTACAGTTAATCCAGTAGCATTTTCAGAAAGTGTCCAGCTCTCGGGTAGGTTATTATCAGAATTTGGGTCGCAAAGAACCAAGCTGAAACCGGTTCCGTCAGCATCTGCCCAAGAATTACTGTCATCATAGAATACGGTGTCAACCACAAAATCATCAGAGTTTCGTAATGCGATGCCTTCACCACTATTACTTAGTGCCCCTAAAGGCCATTCGAATGCAGGAATACCAAACGTATTTTCGAATGCTACAGAATCTACAGAAACGATAGCAAAGCCATTAGCAGGAATCACCGAACCAGCCGGAAATGTATAGTCTACGCCAGAAGAAAAATAATAACCTGAAACATCTAGGGGATCAGTCATATTAGGGTTATAAATCTCGATGAATTCAAGAGAATCAGCATTAATTTCAGGCGGATTGTACATAATCTCCGTAATTACGGGAAATGCAAGACCTGAGGATTGCCCCATAGACGGGAAAATTGAAATTGTTACTGCAACCGCAGTTAGAAAAGTGTAGAGTAGATTTTTTTTCATGTTTTATTATTTGATGATAAAGTTAAGGTGTAAAGGCGTTTTTGGCTGTTAAATCAGCGTGAATCTTTTTGTAATTGTTCCCTGTTCTGACTCAACCCTGATGAAATACTGGCCGGGTGCAAGGCTCTTTAAGTTCACTACCTGCGCATTCATACCAGAATTGCCCGTAGTTTTTTGTTGTTGTAGAATGGTTTTACCAAGTAGGTCTAAAACAGATATTTGAACTTCGGAGGTGTGCTCCAAGCCGAATTCAATGGTCAATTGGTCAGCAACTGGGTTCGGATAAAGATGTAAATCAAGAAATGGATTCGCATTTTCACTAAGAGATGCTGAAACATCAACATTAATATCATCAAGAAAAATGCGATTGTTTCCTTCTGATGTAAACACAAATCGAAATCCAAAATTTTCTCCAAAATAAGAAGAGGGAATGTTGATGGATTCCAGTTCCCATTCCGACTGGTTTGGGATAAACGGTGCTGATTGACTTGCCGCTGTTTCTAAACTTGAACCACTAATGGTAAGACGGGTTACCCAGTTGGAAGAACAGCTTTGTCGCAACTGCACTTGCAATTTGCTATTTCCAGTGGCATCACCTTTACCTGCAAAGGCATACCTAAATGCCAACCGCATTTGTGATGCGTTAGAAATGTCTAGCGCGGGTCCGTACAATTCGTCTACCGTCATCAATTGGTTATCCCAATTATCTACCCAAACAGAATGATTCGGGCTGTGAGAAGCCACCTCCGTAATTTCCCATTGATTTTCTTCGTCTAGCGACTGCTTTGTCCAGGGTGCGCCTTCCAAATCGGAGTTTCCCTCAAACCAATCCCAAAATGGATAAGCGTAAGAAGTATCATCAGTAAATGTGATGTAATCTTCCTTCAAAATTTCCTGTGATGTTCCATTAGAAAAAACGGTAAGCGCAACATCAAAGCTTCCAGGGTTGTAATAGGTGGTAGTAGGTTGTTCCGTTACCGAAAACGGAGGAAAACCACCCGGAAACTCCCAATAAACCGAATCAAAATCACCATTAAAAGATGTATTTGTGAAGTTTACAGCACCACCACTCGGATTGCAGATAAACCTGTCGTCAGCTTCAAAATCCGCAGCACATAAAGCAGGTTCTGGAGTCACGCCCGTAGCTATCAGATTGGCTGGCGTCCACAGGTTGTTTCGGTTGGCAATTGGTGAGTTTAAAGCAGCTCGCATCCTTGTTTTTTGCCCTTCGGTAAACATGGTATTGCAATAAGAATAATCCATAGCATTCTGAACATTATCTCTTGGGCTCCCGCAGGAAGAAGCATTCAAATTACAGCTACTCCAACCAATGGTATTTGGTGTGTCTCCAACCAAATCATCTTCCGAACAATTAGCAGCTTGTCCAACCGGTAAGTAGTAGAATTCCGGAACGTTATTCCCACCCCAAATGTGATGGAGGTTGAGGTAGTGACCGCACTCATGGGCAAATACAACACTTTGCGTAAGGCTGGATGTGCCAATGGTTCCAACGTAGTTGTGAGAAATCACAATGCCATCCCAAGCTGGAATAGTATCTGCATCTGCGGGCCAAACCGCATGACCGGCCAAGCCAGCCGCGTTAGAGGTGATATAAACATTCAAATACATAGCTGGA
>DMRV01000418.1:409-3382 GCA_003456455.1 Flavobacteriales bacterium | reverse complement strand
TCTTCCCATGCCTCGGTCTGCGGTAATGAAGTAGTACGCCTTGTCTGAATAGACGTTGAATTCATGTCTAAAAAGCCCGCATACGGAGCTGTCTTGAACCCATGAATGTGGTCCCTTCGCGTAGAAAACGATGTAATCGTTTGCGTCAAAGCTACCATCTGCTTCTCCTACTACTTCAATTGCGTTTTGCTGTAAATCGTCATGCCTAAATGCGCTATTGGCTTGTGGTAACATGCTGCCACCGTTACCGTAAACGTTTAATCGCCTAGGGTCAATTGCGTTTACGTCCATACCCATGGCTTCTAAATCATTGCGCGTAATTCGGTAGAGCCCATCTTGACTAACGGCTATTTTGTACCAATTTCCAGTAGCAAGTACAGATGTTGCTGCATTTGAAGCGGCTTTAACTTTTGGCTGGCCGAAAGCTGTCTGTCGCTCCTCTAGTTCGTAATCAACAAGTTTTTCAAGCTGACCAGTAGTGGGATTTTTTCTGATTGGAACAAAAGAAACACGCACGTATGCTTGTTTCATTTCAATGTAACGGTCGGTTTTTACCTCAACGGATGAAGGGAACGTAATGCCATCTACAGCCTCTTTCTCTTCATTACTAAGCGCTTCAAATTTCAAATTACGAAGACTTGCCTGAATGGATGAATTTGAGGAAACTTTTAGGTTCTGTACTACATGTGGTAATGATTCTTCTCCCAAGAAAACCGCCCCCTTAAAGAATAGGTAGGTTTTGGAGGAACCGTCAAACGTTACCTCCGTAACTGGCTCGTCCCAAATTATAGCATCTACTGTTTGAGGTATGGTAGCTCTCAAACTCGTTAAACTAGTCTTATTGCCGGTCTGGCGTATTTGGGCATTCACTAATGGCGTAATCATCAATGCAGACAATCCGAACACGCATAATTGCAATATATTTTTCATTGTTCTAGAGAAGGATTTGTTACGTTAGCAGTCTTAACAAAAGTCATCATCATAATAATAACATCAGGTCTTCCGTTTGACCTTTGAACCAACGGAATAACCATGAAACAGCGACAAAACGATAACGGTTCAAATATATTGTACAAAAACAACAATTTAAATCTACTTTGTTGTCAAGAATCCAAACTAAATTTATTCGTATTATTGTCTTTTAAATTCCAAAAAACCAGAATGCTGAAACGGTTTTTCGTTGCCTGTGTGTTGATAGTTGTAGGGAGTGGGTCGGTCAATGATGCCTTTGCTCAGGACCCTCAGTTCACTCAGTTTTATGCTAATCCCATCTATTTGAACCCAGCTTTTGCAGGGTCAAAGAGATGTCCGAGGGTTAATATGAACTACAGAAACCAGTGGCCAGCTATCTCAGGAACCTTCGTTACCTATAGTGCTTCGTTCGATATGGATGTAAATGCGCTCCACGGTGGTATTGGTGGTCATTTTATGGCGGATCGTGCTGGAGAAGGTACTTTAAACAGTTTTGAAGGGTCGCTCATTTACGCGTACCGAATGAATATCTCGAGAAAGTTCTCACTTCGTATTGGAGCACAAGCTACTGTCGTTCAAAGAAGTATCGATTGGGAAAAGCTTACTTTCGGAGATATGATTGACCCGCGATACGGGTTTGTATATGAGACACAGGAGATTCAGCCAAATGAGAGCAAAATATTTGCCGATTTTTCTGCTGGAATAATTGGGTATACGGAGACATTCTTTATCGGTTTTGCTGCACATCATTTGTCTCAACCAGATGAAGGCTTTAATGGCATTAGTAAATTGCCGATAAAGTTTACTGGTCATGCTGGGGTCAATATTTATTTTGGAAAAAGAAGGGAGCAAGGTAAAAAATGGAATCTTTCCCCCAATATTCTATTTCAACAACAACAGGACTTTCAACAGCTTAATTATGGATTTTATTTGTCCAAGGGTTTTATAGTTGGAGGTCTTTGGTTTCGTCAAAGTTTCAATAATCCGGATGCCTTTGCTGCGCTTATTGGATTTCAACAAGGAGCGTTTAAGTTCGGTTATAGCTACGATGTAACAGTTTCGTCTCTCACTAACAATACAGCTGGTTCACATGAGTTTTCTTTGGGGCTTCAATTCGGTTGTAAGAAACCAAAAAAGAAGTTCCGAGCAATTGATTGTCCATCGTTCTGATACAATAACGTAACCAGATAGCCGTTTTTACGTTCAAAGCATGTTCCGAAACAACATAGTCATGAAGAATATCCAAATCAACAGTTTCAAAATATTAGGCCTTTTTGTTGCCGCTACTTTCTTTTTAAGCGCCTGCCAAAAAGACCGTTCAGCTACAACAGGGTGGAATCATAACGATCCGAAAAATGGTGGTTTTGAAGTTGCACCTTGGGAAGGACAGGAAACGGGACCAGGTCTCGTTTTTGTTGAGGGTGGTACATTTTCTATGGGTAGAGTAGAACAAGATGTTCGATATGATTGGGATAATATTCCAAGAAGAGCAACTGTTTCTTCATTCTACATGGACGAAACTGAAGTTACGAATGTTGACTACCGTGAGTATCTGCATTGGACAACACGCGTTTTTTCAGCTAGTTATCCTGAAGTGTACAAAAGAGCATTGCCAGATACATTGGTATGGAGGAGCAAACTTGGTTTTAACGAGCCATACGTGGAGCTTTATTTAAGACACCCAGCCTACAATTATTACCCTGTAGTTGGTGTTAACTGGTTGCAAGCAACTGATTACTGTGCATGGAGAACGGATCGTGTGAACGAGATGATTCTTATCCGTGAGGGGATTTTGCAAACAAACCCCAATCAGGTTGATGAAGATAATTTCAATACTGATTCTTATTTGGCAGGACAGTATGAAGGTTTGGTTCGTTCGGATTTGATTGATTTAGACCCAAACAAGGATACGCGTAAGGTGCGTATTGAGGATGGAATTCTACTTCCTCGGTACCGACTACCGACTGAAGCTGAGTGGGAATTTGCAGCGCTTGGTCTTGT
>DMRV01000418.1:0-365 GCA_003456455.1 Flavobacteriales bacterium | reverse complement strand
ATGAGAAATGCTGATGACCGCTACAAGGGCGAAATGATGGCGAATTTTAAGCGAGGTAAAGGTGATAACATGGGTGCTGCTGGATTCTTGAATGACCGAGCGAACATTCCCACTGATGTTGCATCTTACTGGCCAAATGATTATGGTCTTTACTGTATGGCTGGAAATGTGAACGAATGGGTAAAAGACGTTTATCGACCGTTGAGCATGGAGGATGATGATGATTTTAACATGTTTAGAGGTAACGTTTTCAAAACACAGTTGCGTGAAGAAGAAGGTGAGATTGCTGAGAAAGATAGCTTAGGTAGAATTATCTGGAGAGGTGTTAATGAAGAGGAAAATACTCAACGTAGAAACTACAAGAA
>DMRV01000475.1 GCA_003456455.1 Flavobacteriales bacterium | reverse complement strand
AAAAGAATATGGGTCTTGAATATGTTGCTTTTTCTTGTTCGCAAGCGGACTATCTGTCAACAATCTTCTCAAGCGAAAAGCAGAAGAAATCTGCCCGGGATGAGGCCGCACGTCATGAACCGAACCATCAAACGGAGCGGTAAGTCCACCATATGCATCCAATGCAATCGCGCCTATTAAATCTGCCAAAAAACCTAAACGCTCCGCGTGAAAAACACAATATGCTCCATACGCAGACATAAACTGCGTACCGTTCAGAAGAGCTAAACCTTCCTTCATTTTTAATTGAAGTGGCTCCCAACCGAGTTCAGCCATCGCTTCTTTAGCAGTCGTTTCCTTTCCCTTGAAAACCACATTTCCTTCGCCAATTAGCGGCAAGCATAAATGCGCTAAAGGAGCTAAATCTCCACTTGCGCCAAGAGACCCCTGCGTATAAATGACTGGCAGCACATCGTGGTTAAAATGGTCTACCAAACGAACAACAGTATCCTTATGGACACCGCTATTCCCATAAAGCATGTTTTCCACTTTCAAACAAAGCATTGCCCGAACAATATTATTTGGAACACGCTTACCTGTGCCACAAGCGTGTGAAAGAATTAGATTAGACTGAAGTGCTTCCAGTCCATCATGATCAATACGAATTTCGCTTAAGGAGCCAAAACCCGTATTGACCCCATAAATGGTTTCACCAGTTCTATTTACCCTATCGTTGAGGAATTTGAATGATGTTTCAATCTTGTCAAAAGACGCTTCAGATACTTTTAGATCACCACTACCCAGTAATTCCGAAAGACTAGCAATCGTAAGCTTACCTGTTCGCATAGTTCTTTGCTTTCAATATTTCGTGCAGAGGTTGGTCAGATATTTTGGACTCAACCCATGAATTAAGATCTAATGTTGACAGCGCATTTCTTTCTCCAGGCTCGTAAGCAACCGTTTCAAGCTTGCCTTTCAGTTTTACAAAAATGCTCTTGTCTTCCCGAAGAAGGTCGTTCTTGGAGAATTTTTTCATAAAAGCAAGCATAATTTCTTCAAATTCATAGAGTCCTTCCAGCTTCGACAAATACCTATATGTAGACCGAGCTAAATATTCCAATAGCTCACTGCGCCCGAGTTCAAATTGGAGAATCATAGTTAGGATGCGAGTTGATGCATTTAAATCCTCGACAGATCTGATATCCGTGTCATTTAATATAAGGTTCAACCAACGAAGAGACTGGGAATGATCTCCAACAGTGAACAAAAAATATGAAATGTTAAAATAAAGGTGAAGCAAAACGTACTTTCTATGATAGCGAGCAATTTCTCCCTGCTTCCCCTCTATTGTTTTAATTAGCTCTAAACCAGTTTCCTTGTTTCCCAGTCTGGTAAATAGAGCAAGTTTACTTATGGAAGCTTGAAGAAAGATGCGGATTCCAATCTCATTAGAAAAATGTGTTTTTAGAGAGCGCTCCTCAATTGTCTCCATTTTAGAGATTAATTCCTGAACCTCTTCCCACTTTTTCAGTTTTAAGCAAATGGGAATTAAATTATTAATGGCGACAAAATACCTGCTAACCAAATCTCGGTTAAATGCCGTGCCGAACTTGTCGTCTACTAAAGCCAACAGTTCCTTCCTATACCTATATGCGTCATCCCAATTACCGTTAATCTTGTTGTACTGCGCGTGTATATTTAGATAGCAACATTTTGATCTGAATGTTAAAGCACGATTGGAATCTTTCAGCGCAAACTGATTAACTATCTGGTCGTTGGTTTTGTAATCTGAATTTTTTCTTTCAATCCCAATTTTATAGTAATTGTTGAATATTTTAGACTGCAAATCACCGTACTCTCGTTCATTTTGCAAGGCTCCTAAAACCTCATAATATTCTTCGGATCCAAGGTCTATATCCGACTCTTCCTTACCCACGTAAAATCCTTCGGCCAAAAACTTAGCCTCCCACTCAAGAACATTTAAAATCACCAAAAAACTGTCATTCTTAACAGCCATTTTCCGCACTTTTTTCAATAAACCTCGCGACTGTTCAACGAGCCCTTTCTCGTACAAAAACTGCACATCCTGAAGAAGCCCGTACAATTGAAATTCTACTGTTCGTTTTAAGTGATACAACCTCATTGCTCGTAGAATCGATTCATGTAAATGATTCTGAGTGACGGCTAACTGCTCCAAAAACTTCTCTCCGCTGAAGTGATTGCGAATTTCATCTTCATCAAAACCACTTGAGCCAGCATAGTAATCAAATAGTCTTGTCAGATTGCTATCCTTCTTCTGCAAAGTTGCTTGGAGTTTAAAATATCGCTTCTCGTTCAGTTCAAGCGATTGAACCAACTCAAACAATCTATTTCCTTTAGACATGCGAAGGGAGATTTCGTGGATATAAGAATTCCAAAACCGTAAATTCCATTTCTGAAAGTTAAAAAATCGTTTTGATTAGTGCCGTTTCACCGTTGTTCTTTTAGATGAAATACTAAATTTGTTGTGTACGATTTGTTTTTGAACCTAACGAAACGAAAGATTCACAATCAGTACCAAATATTTATAAGATGAAACAAACTAACTTTTTTTCAATTGTACTCGCTGTTATTATTTTTGTGACACTTGGACATGAGGTTTCTGCTCAATCTTCGGTTGGAATTGGTTCAGCAAGTTTTACTCCTGATGCCAACTCGGTTTTGGATGTCAGAAGTACTACAACCGGTGTTCTCCTCCCTAGAATGAATGCTGACCCGACAACAGCAGGAAACAATGATGACGGTTTGATCTACTTTAATACAGTCAGTCAAACGTATCGTTATTATAACGAAAGTGCCAATACTTGGAGAGCTCTACTTAATGACGGTGGGTCCAATTTCATCAATAATCAAACAACATTACAACCTACTTCAAATTTTAACATTAGTGATGCTGGTCTTATAGGAACAACGTTGGGTGTAGGAACGACTCTAGATGTAGGAACATCTGCAACAGTTGGTACAACACTTAGCGTTGGAAACGGAATTACAGTAGGTGCTGTAGGAACGCCAGGTAATATTTTAATGAGTCTTGACGATTCTTGGATTGGTAGAGGTCTTTTAGCACCAAGAGTAGCGTTTAACACAGCATCTGAAGTAATAACTATTTCCCCGGTGGGTTCGGCTTTAGTTTCGGTCAACAAGCCGAGTATACCTGTATTGGGGCATACTGCAATGAAGATTGAAAACGTTGGAGGTGGAAGTGGTGTAGGGTTGGAGATTTCTGGTGCGCGAAATGCAGGTGCTGCGGAGTCTGGATTCATTGATTTCACGAATTTCAGTGGCGGACTAAGTACTTTAGCGAGAGTTGGGGTTAAAAATTCCGCAGGTACCAATACGGAAGGCTCTTTTCACATTTCTCTCCAGTCGTCTGACCCTACTGCTACTGGTGTGTTGACTGAGCGTTTTGTACTTGAACACAACGGTGATTTGACGATTGATGGAAAATTCGAATCGAATGGAATTAAAGAAACCTCTGACGGTAGGTTTAAGAAAAATATTAACTCCATTTCAAATGCGCTCTCTACGGTTATGAGTTTAGAAGGCGTAACCTACAATTGGAGAACAGAAGAATTTCCTGAAAGGTCTTTTACTGAAGCCATGGAGTATGGCGTTATTGCTCAACAAATTGAAAAATTTGTCCCTGAATTAGTTTGCACTGGCGATGATGGGTACAAATCAGTTCAGTACAGTCACATGGTTCCTTTATTGATTGAAGCTATCAAACAACAGCAGCTAATTATTAATTCTCAGAGCCAAGAAATTGGAGTTTTGAAGGCGAGTGTTGATGCTATTTCTGAGCACATTAAAACCGCTGAAAAGTAAAATTTATTTTTGAAAAGAATTTCATTGAAGGGTTGCTCTAACGTGCAACCCTTTTTTATTGCCAATACTTCAAGTTTGAGAACCACAGCTCCGTTAAACAGAAATTATAACTCCAACATACCAGTTTCTGACATAAACATGATTGAACTAGTCGGAGCGGATTCCTGAATTCTTTCCTTCATCTTACTTCCGAAAGTATTGGAGATGATAGTCCTTCTAGTATGCAGCTCCTGAATACGATTGCAATTTTGCCAATCTGCTGAATGAAGAATTACGAAATCTAACTTTTCAGAGTCTTCAAACTGTGTAGCTTGCTTTTCGGAATCCAAGTCGATAATTGCAAAACTTTTATCTCCCCATTCTAATTCTC
>DMRV01000035.1 GCA_003456455.1 Flavobacteriales bacterium | reverse complement strand
TTTACAAACAGAAACACTGAAATTGTACCATTTGGGAGCAATGGACTGGCAACCAAATGTGGAGGGAGTAGCATGGTTTTTGGATGAGGTTTGGCCGCTTCTAAACTCGAAGTTTCCTGCAATTTCATGTTCATTAGCTGGAAGAAAAATGCCTCCATTTCTTCTGTCTCGCTCCAACGAAAAACTTGAGATTGAAGGAGAGGTTTCTAATATTTCTGAGTTTATAGGCAATAAGAATATTGCAGTCATACCATTACTTTCAGGAAGCGGAATGCGCGTAAAAATTGTGGAAGCGTTGGCTTTTGGAAAAGTGGTTATAACCACATCATTGGGTGTAACGGGAATTCCATTTGATGATGGTATCAATATTCTCATTGCGAATACACCCACTGAGTTCGTAGAGAAAATTGGTATGTTAGAAACCAATCCTTCACTAATTACAGAAATTGGAGCTGAGGCGAGAAAATTGGCCGAAACTGAATTTGACCTAAAAAGTCTCAGCTCAAAATTGAGCTACTTTTACGCGAACCTCTGAAGAAACGATTTGCGCCTTTTTGTTCTGCTTTCGCGATTTCCTTATCCGCTTGAAAAAGGCGACAAACTTAGGGCGTTTCATCAATTGCGTATTCTTTCTAAACATCACGAAGTATTTCTGTGCGCTTTGCACGAAAATGACTTAGAGCAACATTGGATTGAAGAGGTAGAACAGTATTGCTCGGAACTCCAAACGATTCGTATTTCAAGATTTAATCAAATTGTCAATCTTGGTTTTTCGCTTCTTGGAAATGAGCCTTTTCAAGTTGCTTACTTCTATCAGAAAGCTGCCCAAAAGGAAGTACTTGCGTGCATCGAAAAATGGAAACCAGATGCCATTTATTGTCAGCTTTTACGTACCGCAAAGTATGTAGAGAGCCTAAATGACTTTCCAAAAATCATTGATTTTCAGGATGCCTTTTCAAAGGGAATTGAGCGCAGACTAGAAACCGACTCTTGGTATTGGAAGCCAATCCTTAACTCAGAATTAAAACGTCTGAACCATTATGAGGAAAAGGTTTTCAAGACATTTGACCATTGCACCATTATCTCTGAACAAGACCGTAATCAGCTTCCATTTACCCAGCGAAACGAAGTAACTATCGTTAGAAATGGTGTAGAACTGGATGATTTCTCTCCATCTTCTGAATCAAAGTCTGTTGATGTGCTTTTTGCTGGAAACATGGGTTATCCGCCAAATGTAGAAGGCGCAGTATTTCTTGCAAATGAAGTTATGCCGTTGGTCATAAAGCAGATTCCTGAAGCAAAGTTGATGTTGGCTGGAGCGCGACCAGACCAGAAAGTAAAAGAGTTAGCAGGCGGATACACGGAGGTAACTGGTTGGGTTGATGATATGCGTGACTGTTATGCCAAAGCAAAGGTTTTCGTTGCCCCAATGATGATTGGAACTGGACTTCAGAACAAATTATTGGAGGCAATGGCTATGCGGATTCCTTGTGTTACATCAACCCTGGCAAACAATGCATTACATGCCAAAGAAAATGAGGAAATCTTGATTGCTGAGACAGCGGAAGAATATGCGAATCATATTCTAGAACTTTTAGATAACTCTAGCAAATCTGAGCAAATTGCAACTGCTGGCCACAACTTAGTTACTGAACATTTTAGTTGGGAAGGAACCACAAAGCCGTTGTTGAACATTTTAGCCCCAGCCCCCTAAATCCCCAATAGGGAAACTGAACACGATACGCCTCTACATTATGGACTTAAAATGCGAGATGGTTGCCGCCAAAGCTATTTTGGTATCGACTGGCAAAACCTTTTCTGTAAACGGATGCTTTCCGCCAAAAGTGTGATTTCCATTTTCAATCAGCAACAGGTCTGACTTCCTACTCCATTCATTCAGGTTCTCCGCATCTGCAAAGGGCACCGTTGTGTCTCCTGTTCCGTGTATAAATAATGAAGGTACCTCAATCTTTCCGCAGTTTTGCTCCAGATTATATCGTTCTTCTTGAGCAAAATAATCTTCTACAAACTGGTAGTACATAGGCATTTGCTGATTGGTGCGCGCATTTGGTAAATACACTACGCCATCTAGCTTCCAAGCATTCAAATCAGCAGCAGTGCGTTTCATATCTCCAATTGAATTCCACGTAACCAAACCTTTTACAAGGTTATTTTCTGCTGTTTTAGTGATGGACACGCCACCGCCCCTACTATGTCCCAACAAGAAAATTTGTTTTGTGTCTATCTGACAATCTGGAAAAAGTGTCCCATCTGAAACGCCTTGAATGACTTGTTCTGTATCGAAAAGTTCTTTATGGTAATTATTGTTTCCAAAGGCTTCTAAATCTGCAAAGTCGGACGGGTTTTCTACGGTCGTTCCATCATGCGTAAAATTGAAACTGACAAACGCAAAACCCGCTTTCGCCATCTCATCACCAACCGTTGGAAAATGCCCCCAATCCTTGAACCCCTTAAATCCGTGAACAAAGATGACAACAGGTTGGTTTGAAATTTGATTGTCAAGACGAAGGTCAACTAACATTGACTTGTTATTTGAACCTATAATTTGGGATGTAATAAGTTGAACCATTCTCAGTTTAATATGTGTACGAAGTTAACGCCATGAAACC
>DMRV01000364.1:13293-20738 GCA_003456455.1 Flavobacteriales bacterium | reverse complement strand
CCAGTTGACAAATACCCGATAAATGTTAATCTATCATTTAACGAATTGACACAGATTTTTCGAATATCCTGATCTGCTTGAATCCAAAGTGTACTGTTTTGAAAAAGTGAATCTACGCGTGTTATCGCATCTGTTCCGTCTCCATTTGTTGACGAAAAGTAAACGGCTCGTCTTTCCTTAGGCAATCCAATAATCTTAATTTTCCTGAATTCACGCTGCTCATTTGTGCCATCACTGGCCGTTATCAGCACATAATAATCCCCTGTCTCTGTAAGTTTATCATCAATTATCAATTCAGCACCGCCTGCATTTGTGCTGATATTGATACTTACATTAGAAGAGACTGCAATTGGGATAAAACTTTCATTTACCAATCGCGCAGAAACGGAAATCAAATCGGTTTCGTCCACCGCAGTAATACTTACAAACACGGTATCGAAAACAAAAAAAACCGTTCCTTCCTGCGGTTCAAATATTTCAACGTTAGGCGCTATCGAGTCTTTTTCCCGGCATGCCGAAAAAGTGCAGAAAAGAACTAGAAATAAGGCAGCAATTCGCATTCTGTAAAGTTATCCACTCTATTTCAACAACTACTTCGTCATAAATCAAAGATTGACTTCCGACCTTAAAAACGTTAATTTGTAGTAAGGAAAATAAGTAGAGAAGGCTTGGTAGAACAGGATGGTTTGAATAAGGATGAGCCTCGCTCAGAAAGCGGACGAAAAAAGAGGAAAATCCGTATCAAGTACCGTGAGCGGGTTAGGATTGAAGAACGACCGAAAGGCTCCAAGTTAAGTAGATACTGGAAAAAAAAGAGGAAAGACATTCTTATCGGAACTCTAATGATATCGTTGCTAGGAATGACTGTTTTCATGGTAGCAAAATTGTCGAAACACAGAGTTGAGATGAATAAATTGGAGAAAGACGCGAAGAGTAAAATAAAGTATTGACATGGCGCAAGAAGTAAAACCGAGAAGAAATAAACCATCCACTTACACCAAACCGAAGCAAGGATTGGAGCATGGGAAAGTACCGCCAAATGCTACAGATTTGGAAGAGGCTGTACTTGGTGCGTTGATGCTTGAGAGCGATGCTCTAAATGACGTTGTGGAGATTCTGAAACCTGAAAGTTTTTATAGAATTGAGCATCAGAATATTTTCGAAGCCATAATCGCCCTTTTTGGTGAAAACCAGCCAGTTGACATTCTTACAGTTACAAGTTGGCTAAAAAAAGAAGGGCAGTTAGATTTAGTAGGCGGACCATACTTCGTCAGTCAATTAACAGACAGGGTTGCATCTTCTGCCAATGCAGAGTTTCATGCAAGAATCATCGCTCAGAAATTCATCCAGCGCGAGTTGATACGTGTTTCCGGAGATATCTATCACGAAGCTTTCGAAGACACAACCGATGTCCTTGACCTTTTAGATAAGGCAGAAGGAAACCTATTTGCTGTTGCTGAAGGAAACTTGCGCAAGAGCTACGACTCCATGAGCTCCTTAGTAAAACAAGCGCTTAACGAAATTGAGGAGGCGGCAACTAAGGATGGTGGGATTACTGGAGTCCCAACTGGCTTTACCGAATTAGACAAAATGACCAACGGTTGGCAAAAATCCGATCTTTTGATTATTGCAGCACGTCCTGCAATGGGTAAAACAGCTTTCGTGCTCTCCATGGCTCGCAATATGGCTGTTGATTTCAAACGACCAATTGCCTTTTTCTCCTTAGAGATGGCTTCAGTTCAATTGGTTAATAGACTTATTTCTAGCGAATCAGGAATTCCTGGAGATAAGTTAAAAAAGGGACAATTGGACAAGTCTGATTGGGAACATATGCACGCTTCGTTAAAGCAATTGGGTGAAGCTCCAATCTTTATTGATGATACAGCTGCACTCTCAGTTTTCGAGCTTAGAGCAAAGTGTAGAAGACTGAAAGCTCAGCACGATATTCAACTTATTGTGATTGATTACCTGCAATTAATGACTGCTGGAGGAAATCAGAAAGGAGGAAACCGAGAGCAAGAAATCAGTACGATTTCGCGATCTTTGAAAAGTTTGGCTAAGGAACTTGAAGTGCCAGTAATCGCCCTTTCACAGCTTAGCCGTGCAGTTGAAACAAGAGGTGGTACTAAACGACCTATGCTTTCTGACCTTCGTGAATCTGGTGCGATTGAGCAAGATGCCGACATGGTAATGTTCCTCTATCGCCCTGAGTATTACGGCATCGAAGTTTCTGAAGAAACGAATCTCCCAACTGAAGGATTGACCGAATTAATTGTTGCAAAACATAGAAGTGGTGCAACAGGAACGGTTCCTTTGCGTTTCGTTAATACGTTGGCGAAATTCACCAACTATGACGACCCAGAATTCAGTATTGCAGGTGGGGCAAGTGTGATGCAGCCTTCAACTGAGTTTGACAGTCCGAATGTGATGACGAAAATGTCGAGAATGGATGATCTTGACGACTTGGAAGATGACGATGACTCAGTTTTTTAAAACCCTTTTTGTAACGTTTTTGTTTGTAGCAATGAGCAGTCAATTGATGGCCGCCTACCTACTTATTCCTATGGATGATTCGCAAAAGAATCACCTAAAGGCATACGGAATAGCCTATTGGGTTCTGCAAGCTGAAGTTGAAATTGACTGGCTACTCAATTATCGCGGTGGTAGTTTCATGTGCAAATACGCCAAGCAAATTGAGACTGAGCTTACTATCAGAGGCGTGAGTTATGAAATTATTGCAGATGCGCAATCGACAGCTATTCTTCAAGAAATTGCCGATCCCGAAGTGAATATGGACATCGCCAAACTAGAGAAGATTCCGAAAATTGCGGTGTACAGCCCTAAGAATAAACTTCCCTGGGATGATGCTGTAACGCTTGTACTCACCTATGCTGAAGTTCCGTACGATGTAATTTATGATGATGATGTATTGGACGGGAAACTACTTCTATACGATTGGCTGCACTTGCATCACGAAGATTTCACTGGGCAGTATGGTCGATTTTGGAATCGCTATAGAAGTGCTCCTTGGTATGTAGAGCAAGTTCGATATTCTGAAGAAATTGCCCGAAGAAACGGATTCAACAAAGTTTCTGAACTGAAACTGGCTGTTACCAACAAAATTAAAGAATACACAGTTGGCGGAGGATTTCTATTTGCCATGTGCTCTGGAACAGACTCTTACGACATTGCACTTTCTGCTCATAAATTGGACATCTGTGAAGATATGTTTGATGGTGATGGCACCACTCCCAACTACAATAACCTGCTCGATTTTAGTAATACAGTTGCGTTTGAAAAATTTAAATTGACTACAAATCCTTCGCAGTACGAATTCTCAAATATCGATGCCACTGAGTCTCGTCAAGGGAAAGTGACTCAAAAAAATGATTTCTTCTCACTGTTTGAATTCTCAGCGAAATGGGACCCAGTACCTACAATGCTTTGCCAAAATCACGAACAAATTATTAAGGGGTTCATGGGGCAGACTACCTCCTTTCGGAAACAATTTATAAAGTCTGATGTGCTGATAATGGGCGAAAACAAATCGTTAAATGAAGCGCGTTACATTCATGGAACATTAGGCAAAGGTCAGTGGACTTTCTATGGTGGCCACGATCCTGAAGACTATCAGCACTTCGTAAGCGACCCTCCTACTGACCTCAACCTGCACCCAGATTCTCCTGGTTATCGTCTCATTCTGAATAATATCCTATTCCCAGCTGCACGCAAGAAAAAGCAGAAAACCTAATCTGACTTTACATCATGCCTAAAAAGATTCTTTTGGTTTCTGCTACGCTGGCGGAAATGATGAAAACTCAAGATTCAAATTTCGAATCGTTAGTCACTGGAGTAGGAATGGTAGCAACAACATTTGCGCTTACCCAAAAACTCACCGAAAGTCATTTCGACCTTATAATCGACTTAGGCATTGCTGGTTCATTCAATCCAGCTTTCGGAATTGGTTCTGTTGTTCAAATAATTGCGGATAGATTTTCGGAGTTAGGCGTTGAGGATAATGGCCGTTTTATTCCAGCTGATGAAATGAAATTGACAAAGAAGGAAGATGTGTTTTTTAAGACTGAAATTCGCGTCAACTCTCTTTCCGAAGCACATGGAATTACGGTCAATCGCGTTCATGGAACGGGAGAAACTATTGACTCGGCAAGGCAACAATTCAATCCTGATATTGAAAGCATGGAGGGTGCTTCGGTAGCATACGTGTGTCAAAAATTTAATACTCCTTGGGTTCAAATAAGGTCAGTTTCCAATAAAGTTGAACCGAGAAACCGCGATGCTTGGAACATTCCACTGGCAATTGAGAACCTACATACCGAAGTCTCAAAGTATCTAGAGATTGTGAGCAAATGAAACAAAAACTAACACTTGGTTTTTCACCGTGTCCAAACGACACATTCATTTTTGATGCGATTGTAAACGGGCGCATCGATCTTGGAGATTTTGAGTTAGAAGTTGTGTTGGCCGATGTAGAGGAGCTAAACCGAATGGCCATTGCTGGCAAACTAGACATCACAAAAATCAGTTACAATGCGTTTGCACATGTGCATTACATGTATCAATTGCTCAACGCTGGAAGTGCGCTGGGAAACAACTGCGGCCCATTACTGATATCAAAAAAATCATTGTCTACAGACGAATTGAAAGCTGCAACCATCGCTATTCCAGGTAAGAATACCACAGCCAATTTCTTGATGTCATTCGCGTACCCAAATGCTTCTAACAAAAAAGAATTCCTCTTCTCAGAAATCGAAAGCGCGGTTTTAAATGATGAGGTTGAAGCTGGAGTGATTATCCACGAAAATCGATTTACATATCAAGAAAAAGGCTTAGTTAAAATTGCAGATTTAGGCGAATTCTGGGAACAGCAAACAGGATTTCCGATTCCATTGGGGGGCATTGCCATTCATCGCAGACTGAAACCGACAGTGAGAAAACAATTCGATTCTTTGCTTCGGCAAAGTGTTCAATTCGCTTTCGATAATCCCGAGGCATCAAAGGAATATGTCAAATGCCATTCACAAGAAATGGATGAACACGTAATGCGGTCTCACATCAACCTCTACGTTAATCAGTTTTCGCTCAATCTTGGAGAAAAAGGAAAAGCAGCTATTGAAAAGATGTATGAAGTAGGAAAAGGCTTCGGAATGCCGAGAGTTGAGGATTCGGTATTTGTTCCAAATACGTAAACCTTACAGATTTCAACTAAACACTACTGCGTAAAATTGAACACCTCGCCATCCACTTCAATCGTGGCTTGTTTATCGCATTCGCCCATTCCGTAATCAACAGTTCCATCGTTGAAGTTTGCCGGAGAAATCACAAGTATTCCTTCTGCTATATACTCGCATGAAGTTTGAAGAACTAGCGAACTTGTTGTCTCCAATGTGAAAGGATGCGTGTTAGAGTCGTTTCCAGAAGCTGACCCGGTTAACTCATAAACATCATCATTTAAACCTGCAAAAGTATCGGTGGCAAAATCTGTAGTGTATCCGTCTATCCAAGTTCTGATTAGATTCGCATTCCATCGGATATTCTGATTTCCCCATGAAATAACCGCATTCCGCAGTACTTCACTAAATAAAGGATTGCCACTAGCGTCTACACCATTGTTAGTTATAGAATCAGTGCCTGCTAAGCTATACTGTCCGACAGAAAACTCTTCAAAACTGAGGTTGATAGTTGTATTTTCATCTCGGAAGTTGCCACTAAAAACAGCAACTATTTTTCCCGTACGTGAGATTCCCTCCGCGTCTATACACTCCGAACCGTAATCAATAGTTAATGTCTTTGGAAACGCAATGCCAAGTGATGACAAAGAAACATCAGCGCAAACCGTACCAGCCAGATTCCAAGTGGAAACCGTTTTCTGATCTAGCGAAGAATCTACCGCAGCATTCAACTGCTCAAAAACATCGTTATAGGCACTAATGGCAACCGAACTGTTACTTGCAGCTTGAATGTTTTGATGAACCATCTTTTTACATCCAGAAATAAAAATGGTGGTTAAAAGCACTAAAGTAGCTAGTGGGATAAGGCGTTTTCTGTTCATTATTCTTGATTATTGAATCACGTTTCTAAAGTATTTGGCTAACGCCTCTTATATGTCTTAAAAGTAAATGCATAACTGTGCTTTTCGTCTACAGAATGCGGGATGTTTTCCACTTCATTCCATTCTTTACCTAATTCGGGGAAATAGCGATCCCCGTCAAATTCATGATGAACTCGAGTTAAGTAAACCACATCTGTCAAAGGCAATGCAAGCCGATAAATTTGTTCTCCCCCAACGATAAATGGATTTTTGTCAGTTTTAGCCGCTTCCGCTAACGCATCTTCCAATGAGTGAACTACGACACATCCTTCTGGGTTAAAGTCGGTGTCTCTGGTAATAATGATGTTGGTTCGTTTGGGCAACGGTCTCCCGACTGATTCGAAAGTTTTCCGTCCCATAATTATGGTGTGACCACTTGTCATTCTCTTAAAAAACTTCAAGTCATTGGGCAAATGCCAAATCAGGTCGTTATTCTTCCCAATCACATTGTTCTCGCTTGCTGCTACAATAATGCTAATCATACTGCGATTGGTGCTTTAATTCCTGGATGAGGTTGATAATTCACCAGTTCAAAATCTTCATATTTAAATTCAAACAAATCCTTCACATTCGGATTCACTTTCATGGTTGGAAGCAACCTCAAATCTCGGCTTAATTGCAACTCCGTCTGTTCAAAGTGATTGGAATAAAGATGCGCATCGCCAAAAGTGTGAACGAAATCTCCAGGTTCTAAGCCGCAAACCTGCGCAATCATTAACGTAAGTAAAGCGTAAGAGGCAATATTGAATGGAACACCAAGAAAAATATCCGCGCTTCGCTGGTAAAGCTGGCAGGACAGTTTTCCGTCTGCCACATAAAACTGAAACATTGTGTGGCAAGGAGGCAAAGCCATATTCTCTACCTCGGCTACATTCCATGCATTAACGATGTGTCTTCTTGAATCAGGATTATTTTTAATACCATCAATCAATTGCTTTATCTGGTCAATTTTGCGTCCATCGGCTGTTGGCCAAGAACGCCATTGTACCCCGTAAACTGGACCCAACTCACCTTTTTCATCAGCCCATTCATCCCAAATAGACACCCCATTTTCCTTTAGGTACTTGATATTGCTATCTCCCTTCAAGAACCAAAGCAGTTCGTGAATGATAGAGCGTAAATGCAACTTCTTTGTAGTTACAACAGGAAAGCCCTCACTTAAATCAAAGCGCATCTGATAACCAAAAACGCTACGCGTGCCAGTTCCAGTTCGGTCCGATTTATCGGTTCCGTTTTCCATCACATAACGCATCAAATCGTGATACTGCTTCATTCGTTGTTGTTATTGTTGATAAATGGTTCGAGCGTGAAAGGTTCCGTTTGTAAAATCAAGATG
>DMRV01000364.1:11106-13204 GCA_003456455.1 Flavobacteriales bacterium | reverse complement strand
CCTATCTGTTGTCCATAGTACGCTATCGTTATCTACATACTCGATTACCACCCCGTTAATCCCACCAGTCGAACTATCGAGTGTATATGAACCGTAATCGTAAGCGGCTTCATCAAAGAAGGAAAAACTGACTTCTTCGGATGGCAATAGCGTGTCAATTAGAAACCTCACCATCTGAATAGTCAAAGTGTTGCGTCCGTATGTTGAATCAAGCGGGTTAGTGATGAACCGTGTAAACTCAGTATGCAAACGTCCAATTGAATCTTCATACGTTCGAATACCTGGACCGTTTCCGTAACCATCTACTCCATCTTCAAATCTTATAGCATCTCCGTTTTTCAAGAACTCAACAAAAAAGAGATTGTCTTCGCCTTTCGGAAGGTCGTCCTTCTTGCAGGAAACAACCAACACCAAAATAAATATGAATACGAAAAGCCTCATGTCTACAATACTGTAGAACAAATCTACTCACGAACCAGCCAGTTTCTCAGATGAAAGCAGACGTGGTATCAACAATTTTTCACCAATCTCAGTAGAGAGTCAAACGAATTGGAAGATGGTCCGAATAACCGCCATAATAATTTGGACCACCGTAAGTTTTGCTTGGTGATGGTTCCTTTCCGTCTTCTGGGAAATAAAGCATCCAATCTTCTTTAAAAATAGCTGCGGATGAGTCGGAAGTTGCAAACCCCTCCGCGCTAAAAAGCAACCCGTCTGACACAATAAACTGGTCGAGCATTCCCCATTCTCCTCTGTAATTGTAAGTGCCCAAACCACTTTCGTGAAAGTTATACGTGAGGTTTGTAAGACGCTGGTTTGCATCTGGTTCGCAGTTCATTATTTCGGTCATCGACTTGTTGTTCGGATAATCGTTGAAATCGCCCATGGCAATAATTTTAGCATCCTTATCCTTCAATAGAATCGAGTCCATTTTGGTGCGAAGCATAGTAGCCGCCATCAAACGTTTTGGTTCACTAGCTTCTTGTCCACCTCGCCTAGATGGCCAATGATTTACGAAGAAATGGAGCGTATCCGTGCCTGAAAGCAGTTTAGCATAGAGGATATCTCTTGTTGTGGTTTCTGGTTCAAATGCAAACGAATACCTGATTTTTTCATGGTACACCTCACTTAAAACTTCGGAATTATAAGCTAGAGCAACATCAATTCCGCGCTTGTCTGGACTATCTTCATGAATGACCTTAAACTTGGTTTTACCAAGAGAATCAGTCTTAAATAAATCTTCTACCACTTGTCGGTTCTCAACTTCACATACTCCAATTACTTCTGGCAAGTCGTCCTCAGAAATAGCCGTGAGCACCTTTGCCAAATCAACCAGCTTCTTGTTGTAACGCTCTGTTGTCCAATCCTTAGCACTGTCAGGCAGAAATTCATCGTCCCAAATAGCGGTGTCTTCCACCGTATCAAATAGGTTTTCAACGTTGTAGAAAACGACTTCAATTGGTTTTCTACTATCTGACGATGAGCAGGAAACAAATAGAATTGCTGTCAAAACAATTGCAGCAAGCGGATGAAATACAATCTTAAAATTCATTGTAATTTTTAGTTACGACAAATGTAAATGCGCCAAAGCACGAAAATCGAAATAATGAAATACGAAAATTGACTAATTGAAAAATGATAAACTCAGCTACGTCAACACTACCATTGAAGCCGGAATATCTTCTCTTCCCAACGCCCTAAGCATTCTCCCGTGCCCCAAAACAGCTTGGGTAAACGTTGGAATACAGTGGTATTGCAGGCCAAAATCTTTGGCAGTTTGTTCTACAATTGGTGCTAATGCTGGGTAATGCACATGGCTTACTTTAGGAAAAAGGTGATGTACCACTTGGAAGTTTAATCCACCCACAAACCACGTTACCAGCTTATTGTTTGGTGCAAAATCGGTTGTTGTTTTAAGCTGATGTACAGCCCATTCGTCCTTCATTTTTCCCTCATCGTTTGGTTTACTGAATTCACATACTTCCATGATATGTGCTGCTTGAAAAACCATTCCCAAAATCAAACCACCAATAAAATGCATTAAGAAAAAACACCCCAACGTTCCGTACCAAGGCAATGGAAGAAGGTATATGGGCAA
>DMRV01000364.1:0-11072 GCA_003456455.1 Flavobacteriales bacterium | reverse complement strand
CCAAAACCAGTATCGTAGTTAGTGGTCATTCCAGAATTCTTGTAATCAACTAATTGCTTAAAGTCTTTCATGAAAACCCAGCTAACGGTCATTAAGC
Organism: Flavobacteriales bacterium; assembly: GCA_003456455.1. Taxonomy (GTDB): domain Bacteria; phylum Bacteroidota; class Bacteroidia; order UBA10329; family UBA10329; genus UBA10329. Next base: position 10,975 of record DMRV01000364.1, on the reverse strand, counting down.
CGTAAAAAAACCAACCGTAAATGTGCTGAAACTTATGTACTGCTCTTCTTTTGGCAAATGGCGAAAACCGCAGCATTGGGAATGTAACCGTATCCGCATCAAGCCCATCAATATTGGTATACGTGTGATGCAAAACATTGTGCTGAATTTTCCAGTTCTCAGCACTTCCACCCACTAAATTGAGCAAGTAACCTACACCTTTATTCACCCAATTATTATCAGAGTAAGACCCATGATTGGCATCGTGCATTACAGACATTCCAATACCTGCAGTTGCAACGCCCATCAGCATCCAAGCTGCAATAATTGCAGGAGTTGAGGTGATAACCCCAGCCAACATCAGCACGAGCGGAACGATATAACTGGATACAATGATGATGGATTTCAGGTACATGCGACCATCCGCATGCTTAGAAATTCCTTTCTCTTTAAAGTATGCGTTAACCCGTTTGTTCAGCGTTTTCGCAAAACCTTCTTTATCTGCACGAGGTGCAAATTTTACTCGTTGAATAAGATCTTGAGCCATTTGGCAGTTTAATGTGGGTGAATCAAAGGTCGGTGATAAATGCCGCAGATTTGTCCGATAAAGACCAACTAAGCATTAGTTATAAACGAATACTCTAAAGCTCTATTACCTGCCCTTCTGACTTTAACAATTTTTGGGGTATGGACTTGATGATGGTTTTCCTCAAAGCATCTATCATGGCAGTTTTTACATCAACGCGATTGGTTGTAAAGCTTACTTCGCGGACCGGTGCAATCCCACTGAATTCACGAAGTAACTCGCGCTGACTCGTGGTTAAATTGAGCGTAGCAAGAAAGGGAAGGATTGTCATTCCCTTATGTTTTTCGACTAAACGTTCAAGCGTTTCTAAAGAGCCACTTTCAAACACAAAACTATGCGAATCATGTTCTTTTTTGGTCTTGCAGATATTGAGCACCTGACCTCTTAAGCAGTGGCCTTCTGAAAGTAACCAGGTATCATCGAGATCAAGGTCCGACATGGTAATCTTCTTTTTTGAAAAGAGACGATGGTCTTTTCCGACATAACCAAACATAAGCTCATTGAACAGCACGGATTCTTGAATTCCTTTTTCATGCAATGGTGTCACAAGAATTCCAAGATCAAGTTGATCCCTCCTGAGTCGTTCAACAATCAAATCTGTATGAAGTTCTTGTACGACCAGCCGTATTTGAGGATAATTTACTTCAAAATCCGCCACAAAAAGAGGGAGTAGATACGGAGCAAGTGTGGGTATGATTCCAATTTTGAGTTCTCCTTCTAGCTTTCCTTGATTCTCTTGAATGAGCTCTTTCATCCGAGATGACTCCTTAAGAATTGTTCTCGCTTGTTCGACCAACTTTTCTCCTAGTGGTGTTGGAATCAACGGCTTTTTGGAACGGTCGAATATTTTCACTCCAAGCTCATCCTCCAATTTTCGAACCTGCATAGTAACTGAAGGCTGAGTGACGAAGCATTTATCTGCAGCACGCACGAAGTTACGCTCTGTGTCTAATGCCATAATANNTATTGGAGTTGTTGCAGTGTCATTATATAGTTTTTATTTATGCGAATATAATTATTATTGATTTGACTGATATAAACTCATCTTGCACCTTTGTCTCGGTAATAATTATCAACCAAAAATTACACATCATGAAAACTCAATCATACTTAGAACACAACAACATTACAGTCAACAATTTGGATGAGACTGTCAAGTTTCTTCAAACTGTAATGCCAGAATTCGAAATCAGAGGAGAAGGCGCTGATAACCAAAGAAGATGGGCGCATATCGGAACAAACCAATCTTATGTGGCGCTAACCGAAACAACTAAATAAGTAACCGCCAGTGAGAACTACTTGACTCACGGATTTAATCACATGGGATTTGTGGTTAACGATGTGAGAGCTGTAGGCCAACGACTTCGCGAAGCAGGTTACAAAAGGAGTTACGCTTTTACTGAACATAAACACCGTTTGCGCGATTAATACTTGTATGCTGATGGAAATGAATACGAATTCATCCAGTATTTGACTGATAATCCTGAAGAACGCAACTCGTGTATAGACTGAGTCCCGTGACTTACATCATGTTCAGGCAACTTCAAAAAGTGACCTTCACTTAAACTAAAAAACCAGAAATAATGAGCACCAATCAAATAGGATTAAACGAGAATAAATCGAACGAGCTTGCTAAAGAGTTGAATACGCTTTTGGCTAATTATCAAATGTTCTATCAGAACCTGCGAGGTTTTCACTGGAATATTCAAGGGCCGAGCTTCTTTGAGCTTCACATAAAGTTTGAAGAATTGTATAACGATGCAGTAATTAAGGTGGATGAAATTGCAGAACGCGTTCTTACGCTTGGCGAAACGCCTTATCATACATTCACAGCATATTTGGAGCATTCCACCATTAAAGAAGCGGCTAACGTGAAAGATGGTAACGGAACCGTTTCTACCACTCTAGCGAACCTTAAAACACTCCTAGAAATGGAAAGAGCCATTCTTGATTTGGCTGGAGATGCTGGCGATGAAGGAACCAATTCCCAAATGAGCGATTACATAACGCAACAGGAAAAAACGGTTTGGATGCTTAATGCCTATCTCGGCAATAAGTAAGCCGTTGACTAAAGAAAAAAGCAGGTAACTTGGTCTTTGAAATCACTGTCATGGACAAGTTACCTGATTTTTCTGCTGAAAACGCCCCGATTTTTCTGATTGTTATTATCCTTGGTCTGGTTCTTCTTGAATGGGGAATTCTAGTCTTCAACAAACAATCGAAGAAAAACACTGAAGGTTGGATAAACATTGCCAGTGCTGCTCTGACGTTCGCACCGGTTTTTGCTCTGCAAAAGCTCTTTTTCCTAGCCTTGATGTTTTGGCTTTACAACTATCGGTTGTTGAATCTTGGGACAGAATGGTATGTCTGGGTTGCGGCTTATGTTGTGTACGACTTCGGTTTTTGGCTGATTCATTTTATCAGTCACAGAGTAAGGTTTTTCTGGTGCTTGCACAGCATCCATCATTCTGCAAAGGAGATGAAGCTTTCGGTAGCTTTTAGAGGTTCCTTTTTTGATTTCATCCTCGTTCCACACAACATCATTTGGATGCCTTTACTTGGCTTTAATCCAGTAATGGTTATTCTGATTGATGCCATCGGTAAGATTTACGGAGTCATGGAACACATCAACGAAAGTTGGGTTCCAACCAAACGATGGAAATGGTTCGAATACTTGTTTGTTTCTCCCTCGCTTCACCGCGTGCATCATAGCGTTAATCATCTCTATTTGGATAGAAATTATGGCGAGACACTCAGTATTTGGGATAGAATTTTCGGCACTATGCAACCGTTGGATGAACGAGAAGTGCCTGAGTACGGAATAATGAAGGAGATTGACACCGACAACCTGATTACAGTGCAAACCGATGAATTCCGTTCGTTATGGAGCGATATAAAATCTACAAATAAGCTTATGGATAAAATCAAATACGCTCTTTACCCTCCAGGATGGAATCATGTTGATGGTGGCGTTTTAGCGGATGAACTTCGAAATACGGCATCATTGAAATTGCTCAACTCAACCAACAGTTGATTCCTATTTGTGACTTGGTGGGTTTTCATAATCAAGTTTACCACCCCAATGCATCATTTGAGTCATTGTCCAGGTTTGCCTACCGCGCGGATAACTAGAAGGATTTGTAGCTGAGTATATTCTCGGATTTGGAAGAATACTTGCAAGCAAAGCGGCTTCTGCTGTAGATAATTCTGATGCTGATTTCTTGAAATAAATCTGAGAGACCATTTCGGCTCCATAAATACCATCACCCATTTCAATCACATTCAGATACACTTCCATGATTCGTTCTTTGCTCCAAATGAGTTCAATTAGAGATGTGAAATAAACTTCAAGGCCTTTTCGAATCCAAGTTCTTCCTTGCCATAGGAATACATTTTTAGCTGTTTGTTGGCTGATAGTACTTGCTCCACGAACACGCTTTCCTTTTCTGTTATGTTCGATGGCTTTTTCAATGGCTTCGACATCAAACCCATTGTGATTGAGGAACTTTTGGTCCTCAGAACAGACAACAGCGAGCTGAATCTTATTGCTGATTTCAGCCAACGAAACCCAATGCTTCTTCAGTCGAATTGGTTTATCGTTTTCAAATTGCTCAACACATCGCGTTAGCTGAAGAATAGTCACCGGTACGGGCACAAACCGATACAGGACGACAATCGAAACGCTTAGCACAAATAGTCCGAATACGAACATGAAAAAGGTCCGAAGCAATCGCTTATACCACGGCCGTTTCGCACTAGATTTAGATTTGCTTCGGGGTGATTTCTTTGCCATTATTGGTTTAGCAATATGTAGATTTTATTACCAGAAATGGCTGCGGGTGCTGAGTATTGAATTAAGCACATGGTTTTATTCGGGCTTCGCGTTAGGGATTGAAGCGGCATCCAACGCCAAAGGCGTTGATATAGCGGAAAGCCCGCCCCGCTCTTCAGAGCTCGAATTAAGCAAGCCAAATTAACTGCGGGGAACGCCCAAATTGCGCTGTGTATTCTGTGCTTAAATCATAGCTGTTTATGGTCTAATTCGTTCTATATTTGCGCTCCGTTTTTAAAAGATGATTTACATAACACGTAGGGAACGATTTAATGCTGCGCACAAGCTCTATAACGAGACTTGGAGCGTGGAAAAGAACGATGAGGTTTTTGGGAAATGCGCGAATGCTAATTGGCACGGGCACAATTTTGAGCTGATTGTGACGGTGAAGGGCGAGGTGAATCCGGAGACTGGTTTTGTGATGAATTTGAAGGATTTAAGCCAAATCATACAGACAGAAGTAACGGATAAGGTGGATCACAAGAACCTGAATCTGGACGTTGACTTTATGAAAGGTAAGCTTGCTTCGACAGAGAATCTGATAATTGAGTTTTGGAAGATTCTTGCTCCATTAATTGCTGGACATGGTGCACAATTGCACTACATTAAACTGGTTGAAACGGAGAACAATTACGTAGAATACTACGGGAATTGAATTCAAATAATTAAATGAAAGCATACGTTTTTCCGGGCCAAGGCTCGCAGTTTATTGGTATGGGCAAAGAGCTTTACGAAAGTTCTGCCGAAGCCAAAGCATACTTTGACAAAGCGGATAAAATTCTTGGTTTCAACATTACCGAAATAATGTTTGATGGAACAGACGAGGATTTAAAAAAGACTAGCGTAACGCAGCCTGCAGTCTTTCTGCATTCGGTTATTCGTGCGCTGACCTTAGAAGATTTTGCACCAGAAATGGTAGCTGGTCATTCGCTTGGAGAATTTTCTGCTTTGGTTGCCAATCAAGCACTGACTTTTGAAGACGGTTTGAAGTTGGTTTCTAAGCGTGCTCAGGCAATGCAAAAGGCCTGTGAATTGACGCCTTCTACTATGGCTGCAATTCTGGGAATGGAAGACGATGTGGTTGCCAGTATTTGTGCTTCCATTGATGAGATTGTTGTACCAGCCAACTACAATTGCCCAGGACAAATTGTAATTAGCGGCTCTATAAAAGGTGTTGACATTGCGTGCGAAAAACTTACCGAAGCAGGTGCTAGAAGAGCTCTAAAGCTGAATGTTGGTGGTGCTTTTCATAGCCCATTGATGGAGCCTGCTAAGGTTGAATTGGAAGAGGCGATTCATGCTGCAACGGTGAACAAACCGATATGCCCGATTTACCAGAACGTAACGGGGCAAGTAGTGTCCAATCCTGACATTATCAAATCGAATTTAATCGCGCAGCTTACTGCTCCTGTAAAGTGGACGCAGACGATGAATCAGATGCTTCGCGATGGGGCTACTTCATTTACCGAAGTTGGACCCGGGCGCGTTTTATCAGGATTGTTGAAAAAGGTGAATCGTCAGATTGAGACATCCTCGGAGGGATAATTCATTACCTTCAAAACTCAAAATTTTGACCATGTTTTTCAAAAAATCGAGCCTGTTTTGGCTTTTCGCAATTGCTATTATTCTTGTTCCAACAACTGGTTGCGAAGACGACCGTGAACAAAGAATGTCGGTATCGCCAGAAGTTACCTCGCCTTCTCATGTTGCAGAATGGCTAGAGCAACTCCGAGCAATTATCCGCTTTACCGATACATCAGGAGCTGAAGCTTCTCGCATTCTGGCTTATTCTAGTATAGCTTACTACGAAGGCTACGCTCTTGGTTTTGACGATATGCGAAGCTTGGTTAGTCAACTGGAAGGTCTAGACGCACTTCCATCACCAAACCCAAATCAGACGTACAACTATGGGGTAATTGCTGAATCGGCTATTACAACTTGTTTGCTGCGTTTGTATGAAGATGCACCGCAGAGCGTTCAACTTGTAATTCAGTCTACTTACTCTGACCACGAACGGGAATACATAAAACTAGGCGTGGCCGAATCGGTAGTTAGTCGTTCGCGCGCATTGGGCGATGTAATAGGTGAAGCCATCAAAGTTTGGATGGATGGTGATGGCTATGCAGAATTAGGAAACTGTTCTGTTACCGTTCCAACAGAACCTGGGAATTGGCAGCCAACGCCAGGAACCCTAAGCGAACCTGAATTTCCTTGCTGGGGTGACCTAAGACCTTTTACATTCAATGAAAGTCAATTAACAGCGTTATGCAACCCAGGGTTTCCGGCTGAAGTTTCTTCTCAAGCTGGATCAGCTTATAATAATGACATCAATGAACTGATTTCGATTAGTCAGAACTTGAACGCTTCAGATGAAGAAACTGCCCGTTTCTGGGAGGATCGGGATGGTGACTTTACAGTTCCAGTCCACTACATTTCTATTCTGAAGCAATTGGTAGAACAGAATTTGTTGAATGGAAAGGAAACGGTAACCGCTTGGACCCAACTTTCCATAGCAATGGCTGATACTTACATATCAACTTATAAATTGAAATACACCCATTTCCGACCTAGACCGTTGACAGTAGTTCAAGAAAACTCCGACCCTAACTGGGAGTCATTAGTTATCAATCCAGGAACTCCTGAGTATCCGTCAATGCGGTCAACAATTGCTTATTCTGCAACTCAGGTGTTTATCAACTTGTATGGAAACATTGCTTTCACTGATGCTACATATTCCAATACTGGCTTGTCTGAAAGATCTTATTCTTCCTTTAATGAAATGGCAGAAGATGTTGTTCAGAGTAGATTGAATGCTGGAACGAACCTGCGAACAACGCTAGAGAATTCTGAATACCACGGAAGATGCATCGCCCAACGGGCGAACGAATTATTCTTTAATCAGTAGCGGTATTCCCGTAATTCTCGGCAAACCATTTCAAGGTTACGTCTAAACCGTCTTTAATACTCACTTGTGGGTTGTACCCTAAGAACGCTTTTGCCTTAGAAATATCTGCTAAAGAATCTTTAACATCTCCTTTTCTTGGGTCTCTGTACGTTGGGTTTACATCTGACCCAACAAGATCTTTAAGGTTAAAGTAAAGCTCATTAATAGTAGTTCTTTCCCCGAAAGCAATGTTGTAAACTTTGCCTGCAGCCCCTTCAACTTGAGAAAACATTCCTCTAACGTTCGCTTGCACAGCATTTTCAACAAACGTGAAATCGCGAGACTGCTCACCATCACCATTAATAAAAGGAGATTCTCCTTTTAGCAAAGCATCCATAAACAATGGGATTACTGCTGCGTAAGGTCCATCTGGCTTTTGATTAGGGCCGAAAATATTGAAGTAGCGTAATCCAACTACTTCAATTCCATAGTTGAGTGCATAAACGCCTGCATACACTTCATTCACAAACTTAGATGCGGCATACGGTGAAAGTGGATCTCCGATATGCTCTTCCACTTTTGGTAGTTTCTGACTATCGCCATAAACAGAAGATGAACTGGCATAAACAAACCGCTTAACCTTGGCATCTTTAGCTGCGGTTAGCATATTTAAGAAGCCCGTTACGTTTGCATCATTGGTAAGAAGTGGTGTTTCTAAAGAACGCGGCACCGAACCTAATGCAGCTTGATGAGTGATATAATCAACTCCTTCGCATGCCTTTCTGCAAGTTTCAGAATCGGTAATGTCAGCCTGAATAAATTCAAAATTTGGTTCATCCAGAAAAGGCTGAATGTTCTCAATTTTACCTTCGCTTAGGTTATCCAAAACCTTCACTTTTCCAGCACCGTACTTCATTAAGTATCGGGCAATGTTTGAACCAACAAAACCAGCCCCGCCCGTTATTAGAAATGTAGATTTACTGATGTCGGCTGAATGAAAAGGGCTTTGGTACATTATCGTTCTTGGTATTGTTGTTTGAAATAATTCTGGTACGCACCAGAAGTAACGCTATTTAACCAATCTCCATTATCTAGATACCAATCAACGGTTTTAGGCAAGCCTTCTTCGAATGTTAGACTTGGCTCCCAACCCAATTCTGTTTTGAGTTTTGTAGAGTCGATTGCGTAGCGCAAATCGTGCCCTGCCCTATCTTTTACGAATGTGATGAGTTTTTCGGAAGAACCCGACTCTTTCCCCAATTTCTCATCCATAATTTTGCAGAGAAGTCGAATCAAATCTATGTTGGTCCACTCATTGTTTCCGCCAATGTTGTAGGTCTCTCCTAATCCTCCTTTATGGAAAACCACATCAATCGCTGATGCGTGATCTTCTACAAAAAGCCAATCTCGGATGTTTTCTCCTTTTCCGTAAATAGGAATCTCCTCATTATTCTGAATCCTGTGGATAGCCAAGGGAATCAACTTTTCCGGAAAATGGTTAGGGCCATAATTGTTCGAACAATTGGAAATCACAACTGGCAGACCATATGTATGATAATAGGCCCGAACCAAGTGGTCTGAACTTGCTTTTGAAGCAGAATAAGGACTTCTTGGGTCATAAGCAGTTGTTTCATAGAAGAAACCTTCATCGCCTAACGAACCATACACTTCATCTGTTGAAATATGGTAGAATCGCTTTCCTTCCCAGTTTCCGTTCCAAAGCTCTTTAGCTGCCATTAACAAGTTGGTGGTTCCAAGAATGTTCGTCTCTATAAAAGCCATAGGACCCGAAATAGAACGATCAACGTGTGATTCTGCCGCCAAATGCACAACACCTTCCGGTTGATGCTTTTCAAAAACTTCTTTTAGCCTTGCCGGATTGGTAATGTCTGCATGCTCGAAAACATAGTTCGGATGATTTTCAACATCTTTCAAGTTTTCCAAATTACCTGCGTAAGTCAGTGCATCCAAGTTTACAATCTTGTAATCAGGATAGTTATTTACAAACCTTCTTACTACGTGCGAGCCAATGAAACCAGCTCCTCCCGTTATGATAATTGTTTTCATGTATTTCTACTTCTGTAATTCTGTTCCCAATTCCATGAGGATTTAAGAGACTCCTCTAAGCCTAATTGGGCCTTCCAATTAAGCTGCGTGTTCGCTTTAGTCGTATCGGCATAAACAGCCGTAATATCACCTTCTCTTTTTGGGCCAAGCTTGTAATTGATGGAAACACCGGTTGCGGTTTCAAAGGCCTTTACAACATCTAATACACTGCTTCCTTTTCCTGTTCCAATGTTAAAAATATCGTAGCTGCTTTCACTTGTGGCCGCTTCCAGTTTTCGAAGTGCTTGCAGGTGTGCTTTAGCTAGGTCAACCACATGTATGTAATCTCTTATACACGTTCCATCATCTGTCACATAATCGTCACCGAAAATGGTCAGTTCTTTTCGGATTCCAGCTGCAGTTTGAGTTACATATGGAACTAGATTGTTCGGCACTCCAATTGGAAGTTCTCCAATTTTAGCGGATTCATGAGCGCCAATTGGATTGAAATAACGCAGGGAAATGGCATTCAACGATTGTGCTTTACTCGTATCCCGAATAATATCCTCGCATATGGATTTCGTATTACCATATGGGGATTCAGCTTCTTTTCGTGGGGTTTCTTCCGTAACTGGACAAACATCAGGCTGACCGTAAACGGTACAACTTGAAGAGAACACCAGATTCTGAATTTGATGTCTCCCCATCTCAACCAAAATGTTGATGAGACTATCTAAGTTATTGCGATAATATTCAAGAGGTTCTTGTACAGATTCTCCAACAGCCTTCTTAGCAGCAAAATGGATAACTGATTCAGCTTTACTACCGATTTTTTCGAATACAGCGGCTAGCTGATCTGAATCATCAATATCTACTTTATAAAACGTTGGTCGTTTGCCCGATAATTCTTCAATAGCATCCAGCATGGATTCATGGGAGTTGGAAAGGTTGTCTAGGATTACAACCTCAAACCCATTATTTATCAATTCAACACACGTGTGCGAACCGATATATCCTGTACCACCTGTTACAATAACCATTTTATAAACTCCAATATGAAAGCTGCTTGATTTTGTCTTTATAAACGCCTTTTACATCAACAATCACACCTTTTGATTTAGAAATTTCTTGGAAATAACTCTCCGATTTCCCTAGGTATTCGGTATGATTTACAGCTACAATTACTGCGTCATAATCACTTCCGATTTGGGGTTCTAAAGCGAACCCATATTCATGCTTAACCTGGTCTGATGATGCATGCGGATCAACCACTTCAACGTTAACTCCAAACGATTTCAGTTCTGTAATTACATCCACCACTTTCGAGTTGCGGATGTCGGCAACATTCTCCTTAAAGGTTGCTCCCATAACAAGCACTTTCGATTGGCTGATGTCACCACCATTCGCTACAATTTTCTTTACCGTTTCTCTGGCAACATAAGCACCAACCGCATCATTAATTGCTCGGCCTGAAGTAATCACTTTTGAATGATAGCCAAGCTCCCGCGCTTTGTGCGTTAAGTAATAAGGGTCAACACCGATACAGTGTCCACCAACTAAGCCTGGAAAGAATTTTAAGAAATTCCATTTCGTTCCAGCCGCTTCCAACACGTCAAACGTGTTAATTCCGACCTTATTAAATATCATT
>DMRV01000462.1 GCA_003456455.1 Flavobacteriales bacterium | reverse complement strand
TGATTGTGCCAAATACTGAGCTCCGTAGCACACCCCTAGCAGAGGAAGTTTGCCTCTTATGTTAGAAAGGTCTGGAACGGGCGCTCCTTCTTGCCGAACAGACGAGGGACTTCCCGAAAAGATAACGCCTTTTACTTCGTCTCCAAACGCTGGGATTTTATTAAACGGATGAATCTCACAATAAACGTTTAGTTCGCGCACCCTTCGGGCGATGAGCTGTGTGTATTGTGAACCGAAATCGAGAATCAGAATTGTCTCTTGCATCAACTGAATTTTGAACTGCAAATTTACCTTTTGTGTTCGGGAGGCACAATCTGAATTGGGGAATTATTTAGCCAGTTACTAACGATAAATGTTCACCGACAATCTGGCGAAATTCCTTCAACGTATTTCAACACTTCGCTGAAAGGAAGTGCATCGGAACCATCGAAACCAGTGATACTATTTTGGGTCATATTCTGCTTAAAAAACTGCGTGAGTTTTGAAGCGATTGGCACATAGCTCCAATGCCATTTCTCCTCTTCATAACCGTATTTACGTTCGATTCCTTTCTCAGAATAAACTTGGCAGAAACCAAACTCAAGCGCATTATCGCGCAGCCATACGTATTCCTTCTTTCCTTTTCCAGATTCAAAATAGTTTGGACTGAGCGAATTAATGTCGATGTCCGTTCCCCAATGATGGCGCGATGTGCCGGGCATGGAGCTGTATTTCAGAATTTCCTTGGCGCGTTCCGATGGATTAGGAATTGATCGACTCAAGTCCTTCCCTCCTACTTTCCGAGAACCGTTCCATTTGGCCTCCCAAATTCTTTTCTGATGATTGAAGTTTCGGCAAGCGGATATGATTGTCAAACTGACGCCATCGGCCTTGGCCTTTTGTCGCATTAATTTGAATGCATCCAACGCTTCTTTTCGAAGATACATACCTGACTTGTTAGCATAAGATTCACGGATTTTAACAAACTCAGCATGCTGTGCATATTCAATCTTCCCAAGCACAAAATTGGCTGTGTCCGAGTTTTGCGCTGAAGCGAAACAAGAGATTAGAACAAATAAGAATACAGAGAAACGTATCATTGATAAACGACTGTCACATACCCTGCATGATCCATGCCACGAACAACCGATATGTAATAGTACGTACCCTCGGGAACAACAATCCCTCCTTTGGTTCGGCCGTCCCAGCAATGGTTTTGCCCAGCCACAGCTTCAAATAGCAATGCACCCCAACGGTTGTAAACTTTAAACTCATAACACTCGCTAAACCGACCTTCAACCTCTGGCTTGAAACAATCGTTAATGCCATCATTGTTTGGCGTGAAAATGTTCGCATACTCAACCTGAATACTATCATTCGTAAACGATTGACCTGAATAATCAATCACCAATGAGTCAACACAAAGGCTATCATTATTATAGGCTACTAGCGTGATGATATTTCCTGGCCCGACCTCATAGGTATGTGTCGGGTTGGAATCGAAAGATGTTATGCCATCACCAAAATTCCAGAAGTAAGATTGTGCATTTCCAGAGAGATTGTCAAATCTGGCGAAGATGCCATCGCAACTAGGATCAAACTCAGCTGTGAATCCTGCAATTGGTAATGTAAGAACCTCAACATTCACCTCTGTCTCAGCCAAGCATCCAAATGCACTTGTTACCGAAATCGTGTAACTCGTACTTACTTCAGGGCTTAAAATTGGATTATTAGAAGCTGGTTCGCTCACACCTTCCATTAGCGACCAACTGTAAGTCACACCACCCAAAACATTCGCTTGTACACTATCACCGAAACAAATAATGTAGTCGCCTGAATTAGCAGCAACTCCAAAAATCATAATATTCACCGAATCCAAACCTACACAACCATTCACATCTGTTCCTGTAACGAAGTAAGTAGTTTCTGAAAGCGGTGATGCTTCAGGATTAGCACTCTGCGGGTCGCTTAATCCAACCAACGGACTCCACAAATAGGTGTCCGCTCCTGTTGCTTGGAGTGTGAGTGTTCCGTTTTCACAAATCATACTGTCCAATCCTGCATCTACATCGGGCAATAGATTAACCGTAACCGTTGTTTGGTCTGTATTCACACATTGATTGTTATCGGTGATAGTTAGCGTATACGTAATGGTGCCTACTGCTGTGGAGATGGGTAATTGCGCTGTAGCATCATCCAAAAACGTTACTGGACTCCATTGATAGACTGTTCCTCCCGAACCTTGAAGCACAACACTTTCTCCAATACAAATTTCTTGATTTGGACCTGCATTGGCTTGTGGAAGCGGATTGACCGTCAGCGTCATTTGGTCTGTTGCTTCGCAACCAATATTGTCTTGCACAATAAGCGTATACGTTCTGGTGATGACTGGATTGGCATCCGTGTTTGGGTTACTTGGATCTGCTAGCGCGATTGGTGGAACCCACTGGTAAGTTGTTCCGCCCGAACCTGCCATTTGCGTGGTTTCGCCAACACAAATTGATTGGTCTGGACCAGCATCTGCCGTTGGCTCTGGATTTACCGTTACTGTTACTTCTGCCGTGTTGGTGCAGAAGGTGCTGAAGGTGATGTCGTCCAACGCAAAGTCGTTACCGCCTGTAGTGGTGTTTTGATTGACCACGCAGATAGTCGCTGTTGTAGATGCTCCCGAGTTCCAAGTCTCAAAAAACTCTGACCAGTTATTGGTATTAAACGGTGCTGTAAAAGGTGAACCGAG
>DMRV01000365.1 GCA_003456455.1 Flavobacteriales bacterium | reverse complement strand
CGATACCAAAGACCTTGATAAGGTAAACGACCAAGCGTTTAACTACAAGAACAATCAGCCCGATTGTGTGTATGTCATTACCAGCAACTTCGAGAAGCTGCGGTTCTTTATACACAATGCCGTAGAGCACATTGAGTTTAACCTGTTTACACTCAGCGAAGACAAGTTTGCCCTGCTGTGGCTCTTCTTGCAAAAAGACAATCTGCTAGGCGGTATTCCTGCCAAGGTAAAGGAAGAAAGCCTCTTGCAAGAGGACAAGATTACCAAGGCCTTGTATGCCGATTATTCGGCATTTAAGAACGACCTCTGGAACAATATGGTGGAGGGCAACCCGCAGCACGACCCGCTGTTGCTCTACAAGAAAAGCCAAAAGCTCTTAGACCGTTTTCTGTTCATCTTCTTTTCTGAGGACAAAGGACTGCTGCCACCCAATAGCATCAGCTCTATTGTTGACCAATGGGCAGACCTAAAAGACCGTGATACCTATAGCCCATTGTACAGCCGGTTTCAAAAGTATTTCGGGTATATGAATGATGGTTTCAAAGGGAAATTCTTTGAAATACACGCCTACAATGGTGGACTGTTCTTAGCAGACGAACTGCTAGACGGACTGCTCATAGATGATGAGCTATTGAAGAAACACTGCCTTAAACTCACCAAGTACGATTTTGCCGATGAGGTAGATACCAACATACTGGGGCACATCTTTGAGCACAGCCTGAATGATATTGAAAATGTACGCGCCCAATTGGCAGGCGAAGAAGTAGATAAGAGCAAAACCAAGCGCAAAAAAGATGGCGTGTTTTACACGCCCAAGTACATTACCAAATACATAGTAGACAATACGGTGGGTAAACTCTGCGAAGAGAAAAAGGCCAAACTGGAAATAGACGATGAGGAGTTTGCCAAAGACCGTAAAGGCAGAAAAAAAGCCACCATTCTAAAGCTAGATGCCCAGCTAAAGCAATACCGCGAATGGCTCTTGCAACTCACCATTTGCGACCCTGCCTGTGGTTCGGGCGCATTCCTCAACCAAGCATTGGAGTTTCTGATGGCCGAACACCGCTATGTAGATGAGTTGGAAGCACAGTTGTTTGAGGGCAGTATTGTTTTTCAAGATGTGGAAAACCACATATTAGAGAACAACATTTATGGGGTAGATATTAATGAGGAAAGCGTAGAAATTGCCCGTCTCTCTTTATGGTTGCGCACCGCGCAAAAAGGCCGAAAGCTAACCTCGCTCAGTAGCAATATTAAGTGTGGCAATAGCCTCATAGACGACCCCGAAGTAGCTGGCGATTTGGCTTTTAACTGGGAAAAGGAATTCCCACAAGTGTTTAACCCGTCATTGCGAGGAACGAAGCAATCTGGTTTTGATGTGGTGATTGGGAATCCGCCTTATGTTTTTGGAGGTAATAGCGGAATCACAGACGATTCCAAAGACTTCTTCAAATCTTATTATGAAACGGGTTCGGGTAAAGTGAATTTGTTCACATTATTCATTGAGCGTTCTCATACAATATTGAAGCAAAAAGGCGAGTTTTCTTTTATTATTCCAAATACGTTTCTGAGGGTTACTTCATATCACGAATCCCGTAAATTCTTCATTGACAAATTCAATTTTCGAATATTGGCAGATTTAGGGGCTGATATATTTGAAGGAGCGGTTACTACTGCGATTATTCTAATCGCAACAAAAGAATTACCCGAAAAGGATTCTAAATTAACAGTAGTAAAAGACCTTTTTGCGGGAAAACCCGTCATCATCAATCTGCAAGATGTGCGGATTAATCAATATGTAATTGCTTCAAATCTTTCGCCTGTAAAGTCTAGCTTGCTTAACAAGATGGTTAAGGTCGGCTCATTGCTAGGAGAAGAGTGCGAGGAAATGATTTTTGGTGTAGTCATTACCAAGAATAAAGATGAAGTAGTTTCGGAAGTGCAGCTGCCTGGGTACAAACCTTTCCTTGAAGGTAGAGACATATCCTCCTATGTAATTAAAAAAGTACATCAATACCTTAACTATGAACCATCGATACTTCATCGAGCGAGAACAAGGGAGGTTTTTGAAGTTCCTGAAAAATTATTGGTCCAGCGTATTACGGGGGGAAAGACACCGCTGAAGGTTGCTTATGATAACAATGGATATTACAACAAGGAGTCTTTGAACAATATCATTCTTAAAAAGACTTCGAAACTGGAGTGTAAATTCTTGCTTGCCTTACTTAATTCATCATTAATCAACTGGTACTACAGCAATCAATTCACTAATGAATCGACCCTAACCGTAAATATTTCCAAGGAATATTTGTCGCGAATCCCAGTAATTATACCAAGTAATCAAAGTGGTTTGGTTTCACTTTCAGATGATATGATTAAAACTAAAACTGAGTTCACAGCAATTGAACTATCACTTTTAGAACTCCTCCAATCCAAATTCGACCTACCGAAACCGAGCAAGAAGTTGCAGGATTGGCCCAGTTTAGATTTCAAAGGCTTTTTGGCGGAGCTCAAAAAGGCCAAGGTGCCTGCACTGGGTTTAGAAGAAGAAGCGGAGTGGATGAACTACTTCAATAAAAAGAAAGCCGAAGCCAACGCCCTGCAAAGTGAGATTGACCGCATAGATAAGCAGATAGACCAGATGGTTTATGAGTTATATGGGCTGAGTGAGGAGGAAATCGCCATCGTGGAAAGCACGTAATGGCGATTCGTGAACACAAATTGAAATAGACAATGAGTGAACAAATTGGGATTGTTGAGAACGCTTAGCTAGAGGTTAAACCAGACCTTCAAGGTTTTAGAAACCTTGAAGGTCTTTTCAGAACAAACCAAATGGAAACAGATACGTTTTACCACTATTTCAACCGAGGTAATAACCGTGAACATCTGTTCAAGGAGGAAGCCAATTACCGTCACTTCCTGCAGTTACTGAAAAAACACATCACACCAGTAGTAGATGTGTACAGTTACTGTTTACTTCCTAACCATTTTCATTTGGTGATAAAAACTAAGGAACCAAGTAAATTGCCTCCTGAGTATCAATCTGGAAAACGAAAACTTTGGCAGCCGTTTTCTAATCTCTTCAATGCCTACGCAAAGGCCATTAACAAGAAATACAGTAGAACAGGCAGCCTATTTCAGAAAATGCCGAAACAGATAAAGATTGACAACAATCGCTATCTGCAAGAAGTGATTCTATACGTAAACAACAATGCGGGACATCATAACATTGCAGAGCCAGAGCAATACTTGCATTCGTCTTATCATGCGTTACTATCAACCTCCAAGACACTCTTAGCACGGCAACAGGTATGGGAACTT
>DMRV01000340.1 GCA_003456455.1 Flavobacteriales bacterium | reverse complement strand
AATTTGGTAAAACCATTGGCTGAGGATCTCCATTACTATCCGTAGCGCGTGCCCAAACTTCATAGTATCCGTCTTCAGGAAACGATACTGTTGCACTGAAATGTTGCCAAGCCAAACGATTGGCTGGTTTTTCGAGCTTACATGGTTTCCAAGTAGATCCAAAATCGATGGAATAATCCATTTTGGTTACTTCTAAGTCTCCTGCCCACGCGTGACCACGAATGGCCAATGATTTCCCTTGATTAATCATTGCTCCCGTTTTAGGGTATGTGATAAGTGATTTCACAGGCATCGATTCGATGATGCACATATCCTCATGTGCCACTTTCTCGCCTGGAGCAACTGGCTTGCAGGGAATACGGTAACTCGGTGCCTCCATCTTAGCACCATCATGTACAATATCTCTTACCGCAATTCTCTTGAGCCATTTTCCAGACACGGAAGCAGGCCAACCACCCGCCACCAATCTTAATGGGTAACCGTGCGCCAAAGGAATGTCCTCGCCATTCATTTTAAAAGCAAGCAGCGTTTCTTCTTGCATTGCTTTGCTCATGGGACAACCTCTAGAAATGACCACTTTTTCGGGGTTTCCGGTTAGGTGAAGATCGGCTCCATAATAGCCTATATAAACCGCATCCCCTTTTATGCCAACATCTTTTAGAACATCAGCCAACCGAACACCGGTCCATTCGGCACAGGAAACCGCTCCGTATTCCCATTGATTTCCTTTTGCGGGCGGATTGAATTCTTTTCTCCCATTACCTCCACATTCTAGCGTTAGTTGATAGGTGTGCTGTGGAAATTTCGTTTTCAAGTCCTGCAGCGAATATGTTTTAGGCGCAGAAACAGATTCTCCATCAATTGTTAAAGTCCATTTAGAAACATCGATACCTTCAGGCATACGACCGTTATTTCGGATGAACATCTTTTCGTTGGGAGTAACCTTGTCATCCAATAAATGCGGTAACGTTTCGATATTCCAAGGCCGGTTGTTTAGAACCACCATGTCCTTGTGTTTTCCGAACATTTCGTACGGGTCCGCGTCTTGTAAAGCCACAGGCAAATACCCTTTCGGAAGGTTGTTTCCAAACACTATTCTAGAGCCAATAAGGGCTCCTAATGTCGCTACCGATGCTCTTTTGATGAAGTTTCTTCTGCTTTTCATAAGCCAAATAAACCATCAAGGTATTGGAATGCAACTAGCCACTTTGTGACAATAGGCACAGAAGTCAGAGTGTACTGTTCTTATTAAGACAGAGAAAAAAGTAGCCTCGCCCAGGATCGAACTGGGATCAATTGTTTAGGAAACAACTATTCTATCCATTGAACTACGAAGCCATTGTAATAACTGATTATCTGATGCTTACGGATTTTTTACTATCGAAAATTGATGCGTTTTTCGACAAATGTTCGATAAAATCTGAATGCATTAAGGTTTATAAATCAGATTCCGTAAAATTATAAAAGATGGGCCGCTATGCTTGCCGAAGTACGTGAGATGATGCTCATTCAATACATTATTCTGTATAGTCTATGACGGCAACTTGTGTTTTATGCAGGGTCGAAGCCTCATATTTTAGGGTACAAAAAAGGTCGTCAACTTTAGCTGACGACCTCTCCATACTAACCAACTTATTAATCTCAGTCTCTATAATCCTTCAAGTCCTTCATCAAAGATTGCTTCGCAAAATAGATGCGGCTTTTAACAGTTCCGATTGGAATGTTCAAGTGCTCAGCAATTTCCTTGTACTTAAATCCCTTGAGGTGCATTGTAAAAGGAATTCTTGTGCTGTCATCTAACAAATCAATCACCTTGTTTATCTCCTTTGTAGCTCGAACACTTTCTGGCGTGTATTCCGTAGCTGCAGGAACAAAGTCCAATACATCCACGTTGTCTTTTGTAGTGATAACGGTATTAGCACGTTTCATCTTTCTATACTGATTGATAAACGTGTTTTTCATAATGGTATGTAACCAGGCCTTCATGTTCGTGTTCGGCTGGTACTTGTCTTGGTAAGTAATGGCCTTTACCATTGTCTCTTGAAGAAGGTCTTGAGCATCTTCTCTGTTTTTGGTTAGACTAAGGGCGAAGTATTCTAACACATCGCTCATTTTCAAAAGTTTGTCGTTAAATGTAAGTGCTGACATGATATAGATATTTATGTTTTGTTTATTCTTTTGATTGATTTCTTCAATAAACATATATATCAATGTTTAAACACACAAGTTTTTGTTTGACTTTTTGAGTCTTTTGTTAAACAAAAAAGTCGCAAGTCCCGCAAAGCCTTGTGCAGCAAGGGATTGCTGCAATTGTTAAGTTTTTAAAAAAATGCGGATTTACTACAGTTATGACTCTGTACAGACAACAAATTAATGGACATCATCCGTTTTGATGATGTTTTGGGACACCTCTACTCGTTAGCGAGACTGTTCGGAAAAAGGACACCTCAACAAACAAATATCAGTTACTCAAGAGTTATATGTTTAGGAAATACGATTCAATCAATTGAACTACTGAACTGGAGGTATAACAGCAGTTATACCTCCAGCACATAAAGCAAGGAGCAGAAAAGAGCAGCTAAACTTGACGGTTAGTTCTTCACAAAACGGTATTGCTCTGCATTCGCGGTACTCAGTAACCGGAGAACGTACATTCCGCTAGAAAGCTGATTAAGGTTAATAGGCGTTACCCCCGAAGCTCCCAAAACGCTTGATTTGATTACAACACGTCCATCCGCAGCCAAAACTTCCAGTTGAACAACATCATGACTTGTCGGAAACTCAACGTTAAGAATATCGCTTGCCGGATTTGGCCAAAAGTTGATTGTCTCAGTACTACGATCAGCAATTCCCACAAAAGTTACATCGTATGGATCAGATTCGCTTACACAGCCATTGTTGTCCGTTACTTCTACTGTGTATGCTCCGCTACCCTGAACAGGAACCTGCGCTGTTGAACCAGAAATTGGCTCTCCATTCAAATACCATTGATACGCAGCTCCATTGGCGTTGGCATCTAATTGACCCCCGTTTTCAGTAATTACTGGTTGTGTTAATGGATACTCGCTCATGTTGAATGTAGAAGAGACGACACCACAACCAAATTCATTGTAAGCAGTTAACGTGTATTGTCCACCACCAACAAACTCGCCAACGGCAGAAAGATCTCCATTGCTCCATTCGTACGCATCATATCCAGATGGCGCAGCAAGTCGGGTGCTTTCGTCTGGACAGATATTAAATCCACCACCATTAAATTGAGCAAGTACAGCCCTTGCTTGGTTACTGTTAACAGCACTGTTAATGGTTGCACCAATATCTGAGGCCACCATAACCACCGGAATAGTCACTGCGCCACCATCAACACCAGCACCAATATCCATTGTAACACCACTGGCTTCGTTGTTTACGAGTATAACGCCAATCGCCCCAGCATTCTGCGCGTTTAGCGCCTTAGTGCCAAACTCGCAAACACCACGATAAAGCACCGCAATTTTACCTGCAATATTCTGAGGATTAAG
>DMRV01000477.1 GCA_003456455.1 Flavobacteriales bacterium | reverse complement strand
GACTTTAAATCAGGAACTGCGTGTTTTAATTCGTCTAGTCCCATAAACAAAAGGGCAAAGCCAATAAGCACTTGTGCCCACGAATTCCACTTTGAGCGAGATGAAAAAAGCATTGGAAAACCAACAGCAATAATTGGCAATGCCAAAGCCGATATTTTCACTTTAAACCCGAGTATGGAGATAAGCCAAGCGGTAATTGTTGTGCCGATGTTGGCTCCCATAATAACCCCAATAGACTCTACCAAACTCAACAGCCCAGCGTTTACAAAGCTGACTATCATTACTGTAGTGGCAGAAGATGATTGTAACAATGCCGTGACGAGGAATCCCGTAATGAGACCCAAGAAACGATTGGAGGTCATTGCGCTAAGAATATCGCGCATTTTAGAACCAGCAACCTTCTGAATTCCATCACTCATCACCTTCATTCCATAGATGAAGAAACCAAGTGCGCCTACAAGCTGAAGTAAGTCTACGAATCCGAAGTTCATTGGTAGCTAATTTGGCTCAAAAGTATGATTACAATATAGGGCGTTTGTTACCCCAATGTTAACACTCAGGATATGGTTTGGTCGGTTGGTCGAATTTCTCACAACAATCCCAAACCTTAGACAAAAACTCCCGTAGACACATTCGCACACGCGTGTATGATTTAGCGGTGCACCGCATGAACCAAACGATACTGTGATTAAACGAATAGGAAGAAATAGAGATATGATTGTTTCAGCGGCACTTGTGCTTGCTGCAACATTCATTTCAAATTCGGCCTTCTCCCAAGCAATTACTGTTGACCAAGCCACTACTCCGCAAGAAGTTAGAGATTATGTAGAAAATGTGCTTTTGGGTTCTTGCGTTACCGCATCAAATATCACTTATTCGGGTGCTGCCCGTGCCGCAGGAACATTTGATGGAACAGGAACGGTGCTTGGGTTAAACGGAGGGATTGTACTCACGTCTGGCGAAGCGAACACTGCTACTGGACCAGATAATGCAAACAGCGCTGGGGCAGGAAATGCTGGCACAGGAGACCCAGACCTTTCGGTTCTTGCAGCAGGATTTCAAACGTTTGATGCCGCTATTTTAGAATTCGACTTTATTCCGCAAAGCGACACGCTGAGATTCAACTACATTTTTGGTTCTGAGGAATACCCAGAGTACGTTAATTCTGGTTATAACGATGTTTTCGGATTCTTTATTTCCGGGCCTGGCATTGCTGGCCCTTTTACAGGTGGAGCAGAGAATATTGCGTTGATTCCGGGTACCGCTTTACCCGTTGCCATTGATAATGTGAACAACGGTTATAGTGGAACGGAACCATCCACGGGACCATGTGAGAACTGCGCTTATTATGTTGACAATTCTAACGGGCCTGCGGTACAATACGATGGTCATACCACGATGCTTACGGCCGAAATTGTAGTGACACCCTGCGTACAGTATCACATTAAGATTGCTGTTGCCGATGCAGGCGATGGTTCCTTAGACTCAGGTGTTTTCTTGGAAGGTGGTAGTTTTTCTGCCGGAAATGGCGCTGGCGTTGAGGTAGCAATTGCAACTGGCGTGACAGGCATCTTTGAAGGTTGCGACATTGGCACCTTCGTTTTTAGACGCGATGGCGGAAACAACAACGACCCGGTAACTGTAGACTACACCGTTTCTGGAACTGCTACCCCAGGAGTTGATTACAACACACTTCCTGGAACTGTTACGATCCCCGCAGGGCAAGATTCTGTGATTGTAAGCGTACAAGGTATTTTGGACTTCACCGCTGAAGGCACTGAAACCATCATTTTAGACATCCCAAACAGTGGTTGTTCGTGTACACCTCCTCCTTCCATCTCCATGAATGTTTTGGATAACGACATTCCGCTTGCATTAACAACTACAGGCACAACAACTATTTGCTTAGGCGAATCGGCTAACCTGACAGCAATCCCTACAGGAAGTTTTACTCCTTACGTAAGTAGCTGGGACAACGGTGCGCCTGCTGGCGATAACGTTTCGGTAGCACCAACCACCACTACCACGTATACTTATTCTGTTGCGGATGCGTGTGGTGGACAATCATTAACAAGCACAGAAACTGTAACAGTTGTAACGCCTGATTTTACGGTTGCAGATGATGAGCAATGCTTCGATGGTCATCTTTTCAATTTTGTAAATACAGGCGCTAGCGGTGGAACCGTTACCCATTTTTGGGACTTTGGCGATGGGAACACCTCCACATCCGAAAACCCAAACTATGCCTATGCCTCGGCTGGCAATTACACGGTTACGCACGATGTCATCTTTACAGCAGCAGGATGCACGGCTTCTGCGGATGCATCCATTACCGTATTTGAAGAACCAGCCGTTCTTGTTCTTGTAAACAGCAACGTTATTTGTTTGGGAGGAAGTGATGGTGAGTTAGGCACCTTTGTTTCTGGTGGCACCTCTCCGTATGATTACCTCTGGAATCCGAATGGAGAAACAACCCCTACTATTTCTAACCTCACCGTAGGTAATTACACCGTTATTCTTACTGATGCGAATGGCTGTACCGATGTTGTAACGGGAGCCATCATTCAGAATGATGCTGAACCGCCAACAGCTCTTTGTCAAAATGCAACGGTGCAGTTGAATGCAAGCGGTGTTGCCACTCTTTCAGCTACTGTTATTGACAATGGCAGTTCAGACAATTGCGGCATTGCATCTTTAGTGGTTTCGCCCAATGTTTTTTCATGTGCTGAGTTAGGTGCGAATGCCGTTGTGCTTACCGTTACAGACATCAACGGAAATGTGAGCACATGTAATGCTACTGTTACTGTGGAAGACCCTATTCCGCCCGTGGCTGTTTGTCAGGATGTGGCGGTAATACTTGATGGAAGTGGTAATGCTTCTATTGTTGCTACGGATGTGGATAATGGTTCTAGCGACAACTGTGCGGTGCAGAGTTTATCGCTTAATCAGACGGCATTTACGTGTGCGGATGTGCCATCAGTAACCGTTACGCTTACGGCAACAGATGTGGCAGGAAACACAGCAACCTGTGATGCGACCATCACAGTATCTGACCCAACCAATCCAACAGCCAATTGCCAAGATGTGTTTGTGAATTTGGATGCCACAGGAAATGTAACCGTTGACGGTGCCGTTGTGGGAACGGGTTCGGCTGATAACTGCTCATCCATTGATATTACAGTAAATCCAACAGCATTTGATTGCTCAAACATTGGC
>DMRV01000416.1 GCA_003456455.1 Flavobacteriales bacterium | reverse complement strand
TTTTTAAGAGGCTCCTGAATTTCCTGAACGCAGAAATCACGAACCATCTCACCTATCATTTTCTGTTCTTCGGTAAACTCTTCGTTGATGAATATATCCTTTGGATTACCTTTTTCAATTAAGAAACTTCCGCCTTTAAGTGTCATTTGTTCTAGTGTTTAATGCAAAATTATCAAAAAAGCAATGCGTGCATTGTAAATGACAATTATCAATTTAGAGTTGATGTTTGATAGGGTCCAGATTTCATTGAATTTGTTACTTCGCACAATGAGTTCTACAACTACAGATATCCCAACATTAGAAGAACTGCGTGAGGTTTTTGATAAACGCAGGCCCTATTTTCATATCAAGAACGGACGTTCTGAAGACGGAGTTTTTAAGTTTGATGTGAAGGAATCGCTCGTTGCCTCTGAGGATACTTTCGAAGAGGACTTACTGCTTATTTCTTTTCCGATTGCTTACATGGACAACATTGAGCCGGTTCTGAACCATTTCAACCTTAATACGGATAAAGACAATTTTCTGAATCAGTGCCGCGAAGTAATTGCGGTTGCCGAAAACCATCAGGATGAAAAGGGAGGGGGCAAGATGAGCTTCCAGAGCCTGTTCTACAACATTCCGGAGTCCATTCAGTCGGTTAATTATGATGCGGTTATCGTGCTTTCTATTCACGTTTACGGAAAGCAAGAAGAAGCAAAGGACTATCGCATAGTTGGATACATCCACGCAAACGAATTCGATTTTGCACCTTACGATGACGAAACCAAGATTGAGCGAGGTTACTATTATAACATGCTTCGTGTGACTGAACATGCTGAGAATGGCGTGAAAATCTATCGTAGAAAGAAAATCTTCTCGTTGATGTTCTCCATTCTACACCACTTGGTTTATCAGAATGGTGTCAATTTCTGTTTTGCCTGTATGGGAAAGGAGAATGAAAGCATTAAGCAAGCGTTGCACAGAAACACGCTGATGCACGGTGAGTATTACGAACGGCTTCCGTTTACCATGTACTCTAAGATTAACCGTCTTTACGGTAGCAAAAAGGAGTACAATAAGCTGGTTGATATTACCAAGAATGAGCCTTTGCTACGTAAATATTATGAACAGATGCACGCCAAGATGAAAGACTATCTGTTTTACAACCATCTCAATTTCGAGGACTTCCAAAAGTTGTTTTTGAGCATGAAAGCCTATTCGCCAACAAGTGGTATTTATGCGCATTTAGATGCAAGCGGAAACATTATCACCGCGAGTGGCGCCATGAATTGGGGGGAGTTCCTAACCTTCCAAATTGTGAACCCGAAAGGTGTTTTTATTCTCGCTCAGAAATCTGGCATAATGAAGCATTTCTTCAAGCCTTCTATGGGAATTGGTAAACCAGAGGATTACAAGAAACTGCTGAAAGGTCTTTGCTACAAATATCATAAAGAGGCTGGGGTTGGAGTTACCGTTATTTCCACGTCAGAAGGAGATGAGTACTACCAGATTAATAAGAGCTTACTTGACGATCAGTATGCGTACTTCATCATCTGCAATGATGAAGAGAAATTGCAACAGTTCAAGAAACGCTCAGAGATTAACGGCCATCCGATGTTGTTCTTAGACCAGCCAATTATCTAGTCGATTGGTTTAGGCTGAACATGTTTCCAGTTTCATGGTTAATCAATGGAGCTCAGTAAAAGCTTATACCTTTACTCAGCCTAAGCCGCCCGAACAATTCTCTGCGGCAAGCAAGAATTACAATACAATTATGATTAAAGACAAAAAACTAGCTGTCCTAATAGATGGCGATAACATACCTGCCAAATATGTAAAGGAAATGATGGAGGAGATTACCAAATACGGTACGCCCACCATCAAACGTATTTATGGCGATTGGACCAATCCACGAGTAACAAAATGGAAGGAAGTGCTGCTTGAAACAGCCATCACACCCATTCAGCAATACAGCTATACATCTGGTAAGAACGCAACAGATAGCGCCATGATTATTGATGCCATGGACATACTTTATTCCGATAAAGTAGATGGCTTCTGTCTCGTTTCTTCCGACAGCGATTTTACCAAACTAGCTACGCGTTTACGCGAAGCCGGAATGAGTGTGTACGGAATAGGAGAGAAGAAGACTCCAAACCCATTCATAGTAGCGTGCGATAAGTTTATTTACCTCGAAATTCTTCATGAAGATGAAGAGGTGGAAGAAAAGGGAACGAAGCTGAGGAAGAAACGTCAGGTAGATAAAATAACACCTCAAGTGTTACGTCTTCTTAAGAATTCAGTGGCTGATTCGGCCGAGGAAGATGGTTGGGCTTTTATGGGTGATGTAGGAAAAATCATCCTCAAAAAGCAGCCAAATTTTGATAGCAGAAACTTCGGATTTGAGAAGCTGACGCCATTGTTCAATTCGCTAAAGCAATTTGAGATTGATGCTAGAACGCAGCCAGGCGCTAAGTTCAAGGTGATTCATGTGAGAAATAAATAGAAATGTTTTGATTCAAACCCAATGGATTTTTAAAAGCTGGTTGGTTTATCGCAGAATGTTCCAACTTATAGAATTCAGAATTCCACCGTTTTTAGCAAGTTCTGAGCATTCCAACGGTATCACTTTTTTTCCGTTAAAGACTTCGCTAAGAATTTCCACTGCCTTTTGATCTGAAGGAAGATTAAAAACAGGTACGATTACTGCCTGTTCCATTTCTAAATAATTGAGATAAAGCCCAACTGCACTTACCAAAGTCGGGTCATCTTCAGGTTCATACGGAAGTACAATTAAGTCTAATCCAGTAGTTTCAATAGCATCAAGAAAGAGGTCTCTAAACTCTTCCGTTTCCTGCGAATAATCGTTAATAAGAAGTGTGTTTGCGTCTACAAAACGCACCATTCCATCTGCATGACCTGTAAAGTCATTCTCGTCCCAAGGAACGAAATGC
>DMRV01000030.1 GCA_003456455.1 Flavobacteriales bacterium | reverse complement strand
TGCCGAAACAAGACACAAAGGCACAATGGCTATTTGCGATAGCACAAGAATATCTAGCGGGTCACCATCATCGCAATAGGTCTGTGGAATAAACCCGTAGTTGGCTGGGTAATACATAGACGAGAAGAGTACTCTGTCTAGCGTAAGCATTCCCGTTTCTTTGTCTAATTCGTACTTGGCTCGAGAACCTTGAGGGATTTCTATAATTCCAGTTACAGTTTCGGGTGCTTCTGCCCCTGTAGAAACCAGGTGCCAAGGATTAGTATGGTCAATTTCCATTCTACTTAACTATATCTTTTATGTTGATTATAAATGTGTTTTGTCGGTCGAGATTCTTAAGATTTCGCACTAGACGAAAAGCGAAAAAGAAGAGCCTTAATTACTCAGTTTTAATTTTCGGGGCGCAAAGGTAGCCTCATTTTTGCTGATTGAATTGTATTTGGACTGACTTATTGGTTTTCACCGTTTATAGACGAACAATATTGTGGTTGAGCTTGTAGGTCATTGCAAAAGACGAGTACGTTGTTCTTAGTGGATAGCGTATCAATATCCAGTATGCACAATAAGTAAATAGATGTTTAGTATCCCTTATTCGGCTTTTATCCTTTGGATGGCAAAGCTGTATGTAGTCTGCATAATGTAGCTCAATAAAACGGTAATGAAGATGGTAAAAAGTCGAGAGGGCGTTGGATAGAAAAGAAGGACTTCCACTAGAAATTTCATGGAAATGTAACTTATAGTCAAAGTTAGGAACCCAGTAAGTAGATATCTCAAAAACTGTGTCTTCCAAGGTAGATTTGAGTCAGGAAAGACAATAAACCTGTTCAGCAAAAAACCAACGCATACCGCAATTGGATCTACAAAAAATAGAGCTGCTATATGAGAATTAACGACTATAAAGCCTAAGTCTAGATTTTGCTTATCTAAAACGAGATGAAAACAGATATAATATAAGACGGTCTCTAAAACCAAGTTGCCTCCACCACAGACTGCATATCTGTACGTCTTAATTGGTATATACCTTTCAAAAATAAAATAGCCAGAATCTATTATTTTGACAAGAAAGTCTTTCACCGTTTCTAGTAATGGATTGTAATTATCCAATGAATTAGTACGACACCTAATTCAAAAATAAAATTCGTTTTCAACGTTTTACTCACTTGGTAACTAGCCCACGTTAGTCAGACATTTCGCTGAATTTACGTTTCTTAAGATGATGTAAGGTAGTCAAGTGTCGTATCTCTTCAATTATGTTTGACTTGTGTATCAAAAAGAGGATTCTCGCTCAAGAGGAGTAAAAGTCTAGTCCGTCTGATTTGCACAAAAAAGCGCAACTGCCCTCGCGGATAATTGCGCTTTTAAAACCGTACTAAGGACTACTTACCTCTTAATTAACTTAAGGGTCTGTTGTCCTGTTGCTGTTTTTAACTGCACATAATAGACGCCTGCTGATTGGTTTAGTTCTAGGTTGACGGTAGACGTGTTGCTATAGGTATACGTGCTTATTAGCTTGCCCAGTAAATCTACAATAGCTATCTCTACTTCTGTAACGGTTGTTTCAAATGCTATGCTAAACTGACCATTGGTTGGGTTCGGATAAATGAGATATTCATCTGCACTAAAAGCCTCTTCAATACTTACGGGGTTATCTGTTCGGGCGAAGTAAACATTCATTGGTCCTTCGCGGCCATCTTTCCAAATGGCATAAACATTTTCATTGGGACCTGTGCTTATATGAAGGTCACTGAAATCGTTCGTGCTTTGTGTATTGGACAGGGCCACTGGAGTTGAAAAACTACTTCCACCATCTGAAGACTCGCGGAGCCAAACACTCCAACCTGTAAGACCAGCAGCACACATTACAGCAACTAGTTTTCCCTGTTCTGTGGTGGCAATATTATGATTCTTACATACATTTTCGTAGCCATCAAGAAGCGCTTCTGGTGCAAAGGTGCTTCCTCCATCGATAGATTTTGTCAAATAAACTCTGTGGTTGGGCCAATCATTACCCAATTTCATATCTACAAAGCTTATATACACATTTTGGGCAGCATCAACCGTAATGTCTGGGTAATATTGAGCAGAATCCACCCCGAGGGAACTCATGCTGTTGACCATGACATTGGAGCTGAAATTTGCACCATTGTCGGTCGATTGGCTCATGAAGATATCTCCATTTCCGTTGGTTCTTCTTCCATCTACCCAAGCAAGATAAATGTTGCCAGAAGCATCAATATCCATAGCCGTTAGGTTACTAAAGTATATGCCATCTGCGCAAGGAGCATCGTTTATCTGCACAGCATTTTCAAAGGATTGGCCGTTATTTGTAGACCGTACGAAATAGTAATCAGCACATGGGTAGTTTGCTGCATCAGCATAAAAGATGTAAACACTATTTCCAAATGTCCCCATACTTGAGTATGCGAATGCGTTCTGTGTCGAAATCATGATCGGATCCTGAAAAGTAGCCCCACCATTGCTGGACTTAGTGAACCAGATATTCCAAACTTCATTTATGCCAGTTATCCCCGTCCAAGTGATGTAAATAGTTCCGTTTTGATCAACGGCAATCACAGGAAGTGTTGTGGTCATTGGGGTTGTTCCTGTTGATACACTTATCTCATTTGCAAAGCTCAATCCACCATCTACGGATTTAGAGAAGTAAACATTACTACTGGTTTCTGTGGGACTTGCATTATAAACTGTGTAAACAGTATCATTTAATACAGCAATGGACTTGCTGCCAGCATCAATATCAACATCTTCATAGCTTCCACTATTCACCTGAATATCGGGTAGTACAACCTGCGCCTGTACTACGTGTGAAATACATACGGTAAATAATGCTGCTAAAGCCAAACTAGCTAGGTAAGTGGTTGCTTTTTTCATTGTGGTGTATTTATTGGTTAGGGATTTATTTTTTAGTTTGCTTGAATAGAATTCACTAAGCCTGCATGGCAATACACCCCATTAATAGTAACGAGTACATCCAAATGCTATTCTGCTTTTTCATTTGTAGTTGTTTGCAACAAAGGGATGCGAGATTACCCGTTTTAGCAATGACTAATGGAAGTTCGTTCTATGATTTGAGATATTGTTTTTCTATGGAAAAGGCGTTAACTTTTTCAGTTATGCCATAACCATCGATAGGCTCTAGAGAAGGCTGCTCTCTGCTCATAGAATAACGGGGGTTCCACAACCATTCTCCCCGTCAAATTCTTTTCTTTGCCGTCACGTTTTGCAATCAGCATTTATTCGATTGTCAATCACTACTCTGTTCTCAATTTTCAACACCTAGAATTTCAAATGCTCAACCTTAGCCGCGCAAACATTACCAATTGCATTATTCACCGTCCGGGTAATAAATCTACCAGCGATCCGCTATGGCTAGCCGATGGGCGTACCATTTTAGATGATGAGATTGAAGTAAAACTGCGCTCTTCTTTCCTCAAGTGTTTCTCTCAAAACTTTGAGTTCTATCAGTTCACCCACCGTATGGATGTAAAGATGAATGAGGTGTTCTCTTGTGCCGCCAATATGTTTAAGGATGAGGACGTGATTAAAAACTCGCAGAACATGGCGGGCCACCTGCACGACCAAACCAAAACGGCTTCCATCAAATCGGGTGATTTGTTCATCATCTCGTTTGAAGGCGTGAAATACAACGAGGAAGAATGTACCGCCATTGGCCTGTTTAAGTGCGAAACAAAGGAATCTGTAGTAGCTGTTACAAAGGTTGATTCGGGCACACCTAAATTGCAATTACGTTCGGGTATTGGCGATAAAAAGCCAGACAAGGCTTGCCTTATCATCAACAAAGATTTTCATGACGGGTATCATGTGCTTTCCTTTGAGAAAAACCAAGCTGAAACCGATTACTGGCAAAACCAGTTTCTGGGCATTGAGCTTAGAATGGAAGGCGATTTTCAGACCAAACATGTAATCAATACATACAAAGATTTTATTGTAAGCCAGCTTCCAGAAGAGGTAGAAATGGACCGGCTAGATCAGATAAACTTCATAGAAAAATCTTCCGAATTTTTTAGAGAGAATGAGGAATTTAGGATGGAAGAGTTTACGGCAAATGTGTTTGAAGACGATGAAATTTCTGAGTCGTTTACATCCTACAAACATCAGGTAGAAGAACAAACGGGAATTCCGCATTTAAACGCATTTGCCATCTCAGAGCAAGTAGCAAAAAAGGAAATACGGGGTTTAAAATCGGTGATTAAGCTAGACACCAACTTTGATGTGTATGTGCATGGCGACCGTGATCTAATTGAACGCGGTGTAGATGAAGAAGGAAGGAACTACTACAAGCTGTTCTTTGACGAAGAGCGGTAGACCTTATTTCTGCTAGGTTCCTAAATTTGTTCTAGGTATTAAATCGGTCAACTGCCTTTCATGAAAAACCTCATTCCATTTCTTGCTGTAGCGCTTTTCTTTTCGGCATGCAATAACGAACCAGACGACAATAATCCTCCTGGAGGTGAAGGCTGTCAATTAGAAGGAATTTCTGCCAGTTCTGTTGTAACAGGTTACGGTATTCTCGAGCAACTACCAGGCATTTGGAACGGACCTGTCTCCTCTCCTACTCCTTTGGGTAGTTTCCCAGAATGGATTGTTGATTTTAGACCAATTTCTACCGCACAGGTTTCTGCTAAAAATGAATTGGATTCTCTAAACGACATTTTTATGAGCTTCTTCGTAGTTAAGCACGATTGCTCGTATAAGGTAGCCTTCAGAAACGGTGGTGGCTTTGCTGGCTTAACCCGAAACTCCTACATGATTATTGATAGCGTTGACGAAACGGCCTCCAACTCATTCTATCGGTTTGTTGACCCCGTTTCGGGTGGAAACAGGGTTTATACAGATGTAACGTTTAAGCAAGACAGTCTGATTATGGTTACCTATACTAATCAGTATAACACGCTCAGCCACCCAAGCATTCACATGCACTGGCGTGCTAGTTTGCGTGATGCAAGTTCAGCAGAAGCATCCATCACTCATTTCAATTATCCACAGAAAGAGGTGGTGCGAGATTTCAGTACCACATTCGATGATGTGCAAGAAGCTGTGTTTTATTCAGCTGCACAGGACCCGTATCCTGAAGAAGAGCAGCCATACGTGGGCACTTCTCTTGTGTTCGTAAGTATCAATTCGCCATCAACTATAGACCCCAGCAAGAAAGTGTTAATTGTAATTACCACCCAACCATTGTTCAGCGGATTTACTTTCTTATCTCAAAATTTAAAATATAGGTCGAGATATGTGTTTGTTAACAGCATAAATGAGGGAGCTGGATACTTCTTCAAAAACATGCATCCAGGTACTTACTATGCAAATGCTCTTTATGATAATAATGGTGACCTCATGTTCTCTTCAGGTGATTACATGAATCTTGATTTTGATAGAGAATTTATACTTGAGCCAGATTCAATCGTTAGCGCAACAGTTAATATCAATTTTCAGATTCCATAGTCGGCATAAATCGAATGGATTTAGATAGGTGACAACGGTCACTTTTGATTACGCAGTTGCTGAATAGATTCGCAACAAACAATCAAGCAATGAAATCGGCCCTTACCCTACTCTTTTCTGTTCTTATATCAAGCG
>DMRV01000113.1 GCA_003456455.1 Flavobacteriales bacterium | reverse complement strand
CGTCTGTTTTGGAAGATGATTACCTGCTGCTTTCGCCCGAGTGTTTCTGTTATTCGCTGCAGCAGTTGAGATGAAAACGGACCTTTCATTGTCTCAGCCTTGCGCTCTATATTGAGGTCACACAATTCGATATGGGGCAGTTGAATGCCACCATAACGCTCATTAAGATGTACCAGCCCAATTTTATCGCGCTTGCCGTTGTAATACGCTTCTATACTTGGCGTAGCCGAACCTAAAAGAAGTTTCGCGCCAGCTTGTTTGCATAAAAAAGCAGCCGCATCACGCGCATGATAACGCGGTGCAGGATCGTGTTGCTTAAAAGTGTGTTCGTGTTCTTCATCAAGAATAACAAATCCTAACTTTTTGAATGGAAGAAATAAGGATGAACGCGCTCCCAAAATAATCTGATATGGTTCATTAGTTAGCTGCTTTTTCCAGACTTCAACCCGTTCGTTGTCGGACATCTTGGAATGGTAGATTCCAACCTTTTCTCCGAAATGTTCTTGTAATCGATGAACAATCTGCGTAGTGAGCGCAATCTCTGGTAACAGATAAAGCACTTGATTGCCGTTGGCAAGATGCTCTTGAATAAGTTGAATGTAAATCTCAGTCTTGCCGCTTCCGGTAATGCCATGGAGTAGCACCGCATCCTTATCTACCAATGCATGACTTAGTTGGTCAAATGCTTTATCTTGATTTTCTGTGAGGATAATTCCGTGTTTGGCCCAAGAACTTTTATCAACTAAGCGAGTGGCTTCTATTTCTTGTTTTACGAGAATATCCTTCTTCAGAAGTGCATTCACTGCGGCATCCGAAATACCATTATCGCCAACTAAAATTTGCCGTTTCACAATGCCCTTCTCTTTCGAAGTTCTTGAGCATTGTAGGAATTGCATTAGTGCTTCCAGTTGCTTGGGTGCTCGATTTAGCGTGTCAAAAATTTCTTCCAGTTTTTCCTTCTCTTCTAGCCAGTCTGCTAAGCGATAGATGATTTCCTTCTTTGGCTTGAATTTGTGCTGTAATTCCTCGTATTGAACAACGATTCGCTTGTCAGACATCAGTCGGATAATCCGATGGAGGTGTGTTTTCCTTACCAGTGTTGCTAGCTCATCCATTTTTAGGAAATCGCTGGTCTGCAACGCTTCCAGAATATCCATTTCTTCTGGCTCCAAATCGTCTAAAGAACCGTCATAATCAGGATGGATAGTAAGTCGGCTTTCGCTAGATAATTTCAGTCCCGATGGAATGGCCGCATTCATCACATCGCCTAAATGGCACATGTAATATTGACGCATCCAATTCCAAAAGTCAAGCTGATCATCAAAAATTACTGGTTCATCATCTAGTAGGCCGTCTACATATTTGGCCTGATAATTTGTTGGTGGACGGTCGTGTATTTGATGAATGATACCTGTGTAAAGTTTCCTTCGCCCGAACGGGATTGTAACACGCTTGCCTATCTGTACTTCTTGTTCTAAAGTGCGCGGCACCCGATACGTGAACGTACCAGCCAAGGGCAAGGGTAGTATCACTTCAACAAACTGGGCATAGGAGGACATGGCGGCAAGTTAGCCTAAGCTGCAATCGTAGCAAAGGAATGTGTAAAACTCAAGTTATGCCGCCAATATTTCGGCAAGCTTGAGAAACTGTGTGTTCACCTTATCGTTATGTTTAATGGCTTGGTCAAAAGGAGTGTAACAAACTTGTTTGTTTACAATACCAACCATAACCGAGTGTTTGCCCGCTATGATGGAATTAACAGCTTCATAACCAAGTTGGGAGGCCAACATTCTATCTAGTGCGGATGGACTACCACCACGTTGTTGATGGCCGAGAATGGAAACACGTGTATCGTAATGCGGTAATGCTTTTACAACTTGCTCTGCGATTTTATACGCACCACCAGCATCATCTCCTTCAGCTACCATAATAATGCTGCTTGTCTTTTTGCGCTTGAAAGCAGCATCAAGGTTTGCAATTAACTCTTCCAAATTGGTGTTTACCTCAGGAATGAGGATAGCGGCAGCGCCCACACCAATGCCTGAACGGAGCGCAATAAATCCAGCGTCTTTCCCCATTACTTCCACGAAAAACAGACGGTCATGCGATGCGGCTGTATCCTTTATTTTATCTACAGCGTCTAAGACGTTATTCAAAGCAGTATCGTAACCAATGGTATAATCGGTTCCAATCAAATCATTATCAATCGTTCCTGGTAATCCGATGAATGGAATTTGATGTTCGCGGGTGAAAACTTTGGCTCCCGCAAACGTACCATCACCGCCAATAGCAATAAGTCCTTCAATGCTATATTTCTGCAGGTTTTCAAAGGCCTTTTGTCTCCCTTCTTTGGTAAGAAAATCCTTGCTGCGCGAAGACTTAAGAATGGTGCCACCACGTTGAATGATATTCCCAACATCATCACTTTCGAGCAGTTTGAATTGGTCTTCAATCATACCCTGATAACCATGCATAATCCCGTAAACCTCGAGTCCGTGGTGTAATGCCGTTCTGACAACCGCACGGATGCAAGCATTCATTCCTGGAGAGTCTCCTCCACTGGTAAAAACAGCAATCGTATTCATAAAGTGAAGTTACAATTCAATAATCTCAAACGGAATTTTGACAACTTCTTTGAATGATTTGCCATCTGCAATGTTGTCTTCATCCTCAGATTCACATACCCATTGCACAGAGAGTTCGTTGTCTTTTTCATTCAGCTCTTCTAGCAGATTGAAAAGAGC
>DMRV01000391.1 GCA_003456455.1 Flavobacteriales bacterium | reverse complement strand
AATTATCAGCTGCGCGGGGCGGAATCTGATGCGGATGAAGAGCTGGTCCGTAGTTGGTGCGAGGAACGCGAAATTTCATTTCATGTGAAAAATGTGGAAACACAAAAACTAGCTGACCAAACTAACCGCTCAATTCAAATGATAGCAAGAGATGAGCGGTACTCATTCTTTGATTCGCTAAGGAAAGAACATGGTTACGGATTTACCGCATTGGCGCATCACGCTAACGACCGAGTAGAGTCTCTCTTAATAAATGTACTGAGGGGAACAGGCTTCCATGGCTTGCAAGGAATGCCGTCAAAACGGGAAGGAATAATTCGTCCGTTGATTCGTGTGACGAAAAAAGAGCTTCGCGATTATGCTGCAGAAAGCAGCGTGCCTTTTAGGGATGATGCTTCCAATTTGGAAACGTACTATCAGCGTAATTGGGTGCGATTACGACTGATCCCGATGTTAGAACATTCTGATACGAATGCATTTGACCGACTGTTAAGGCTTTGTGAAAGGGCAGAGACGGAAGTGCCCAATTATGAGAGTTGGATTACGAAAAAACTTGAAGAGTGGAAGCTTGAAAATAATACACTTAGTATTCAGAAGGTTCAACAGTCCAAAGCACCGTTCACGATACTAAAAGAGTTTCTCAGAAGGAAAGGTTTTTCATCTGACCAAGTTTTTGAAGTGCTATCCATTTTGGATTCGGTCTCAGGTTCGCAAGTTTGTTCCGGTACGCACCGAGTTACCAAAGACAGAGATTGTCTTATTGTTTCGGAAATAGAAGTTTCAGAAATGCAGCCAAAGTTGAGTTTTGAGCTTATTCCACGCAGCGAATTAAAAACGCTCAAAGCACCAATCAACATTGCTTTAATAGATACCAATCTTATAGGTGTGTATGGAAATGCTCCCATTTCCACCGATTCTCAAAATCCAGATTTCCAATTGAGGAAATGGCAGAAAGGAGATCGTTTTAAACCGTTGGGTATGAAAGGCTGGAAAAAACTCAGCGATTTTTTTATCGATGAAAAACTCTCCATTCTTGAAAAAGAACAAGTTTGGGTACTCACGTTTGAGCGAGAGATTGTTTGGGTAATTGGAAAACGCCTTGACGACCGCTTTAAGGTTTCCCAATCAACCCAAAAAGTGTTAAAGGTTACTGTAGATAGTTGAACATTCAGCATACCGCTTGTTTACATTTGTTGAAACATTAAACTAAAAATGAAAAAACTATTATTTCTCTTTTTGATAGCTGGTTCTATGGGACTTCAAAGTTGTCAGTACAATACAATGGTTGAGAAGCAAGAAGCCGTAACCGCTCAATGGTCTCAGGTAGAAAATGTGTATCAGCGAAGAGCCGATTTGATTCCAAACCTTGTTTCGACCGTAAAAGGTTATGCTGCGCATGAGCAGGAAACACTAACTGGAGTTGTTGAGGCGCGCGCCAAAGCTACAAGCGTAAATATTGATCCATCTAAATTGGATGCAAGCAGCATTCAGAAATTTCAAGCTGCACAAGACGGGCTTTCGTCAGCTCTAAGCAAGCTGATGGTTGTGGTTGAGCGTTACCCTGATTTGAAAGCAAATCAAAACTTCCTCGAATTGCAATCACAGCTAGAAGGGACCGAAAATCGCATTGCTGTTGAACGAAAGAAATTCAACGAAACAGCTCAAGCGTACAATACTTACATCCGCAAATTCCCAAACAACTTTGTTGCTGGCTGGTTTGACTTTGAGAAGAAGGATTACTTCGAAGCCACAAAAGGCGCGGAGGAAGCTCCAAAAGTTGAATTTTGATAGCTAAAGAATACTTTACGGAGGCGCTATTAACGGAACTTGATAAAGCCATCAAAGCCGCAGAAAAAGCCACTTCTGGTGAAGTGCGTTTATACGTAGAAGATAAGTGTAAAGAAGATGTGCTTGATCATGCGGCTTTTTTGTTTGCTGAACTCAATATGCACAAAACCGAACTTCGGAATGGGGTGCTGTTTTACTTAGCAATAAAGGACAAGAAATTTGCCATTTTGGGAGATGGCGGTATTAATGGCAAGGTTGGAAACGATTTCTGGAATCACATCAAAACAGAAATGCTAAACTTCTTTAAAGAAGAAAAGTTTTCTGAAGGATTGGAGAAAGGGATTTCTATGGCTGGTGAGGCACTATCTGCTCATTTTCCGTATCAGAAAGATGATGTGAACGAACTCTCAGACGATATCATTATAAAATGAAAAATCTACTTTTCATATTGATGTTGGCCATTCCATTTGGAACGTTTTCTCAGGAATTTCCAGATAAGTCAAATCGTTTGGTAAACGATTATTCTAACACGCTTTCTGCTTCAGAACTGAATGTGTTGGAAGATTTATTGGTCAAGTATGAGCGGGAGAGTTCGGTTCAGATTGCCATTGTGGTAATGAAAACTTTGGAAGGTTATCCTATTGATGATTACGCTTTTCAGTTAGGAGAGAAGTGGGGTATAGGAAGTGGCGAAACAGATAATGGCGCACTAATTATAGTAAGTATGGAAGAACGTAAAATGTGGATTGCCACAGGTTACGGGCTAGAAGCAACACTTACCGATGCCATGTCTAAGCGCATCATTGAAAACGAGATGAAACCGCGTTTCAGAAGTAATGATTATGCAGGTGGATTAGCCGCTGCGTCAAATGCAATAATTCAAGTTACGCGCGGAGAATACCAAGGAAACGGTGCTGGTGCCGCAGAAGGGAAGAATCCACCACTCGGAAGCTTCGTGTTTATTCTGCTGGTTTTTGGTGTTATTTGGCTGATAAAAGCTAAACAGGTACGTGATTATTCTCGAGTCAACCACATCGGATTTTGGGCTGCTTGGATGTTGCTTGCCAATTCAAGTAGAAGCCATGGCGGTTCGTTTTCGTCTTTTTCTGGCGGAAGCGGAGGATTCTCAGGCGGAGGTGGCTTTGGAGGTTTTGGCGGAGGTAGCTTCGGTGGTGGCGGAGCCGGTGGAAGTTGGTAATTTTCAATGATGCAACTGACAGTAGAGAAACAGCAAAAGGCAGATAATCTTTATCTGATTCTTGCAGGCGTTTTCATCGCTTCACTCGTTTCGTGCAATCTCATTTTTCAGAAATTCTTTACTTGGAACCCATTCGGACTTTACAATTTCGAGATTTCCGTTGGCATTCTTCCATATCCAATCACTTTTTTGGTCACTGATTTAATATCTGAGATATACGGGGCTAAACGCGCTAATCGGGTTGTTTTGGCAGGTTTGTTTTCAAGTGTTTTTGTGCTCGGTGTGGTTACAATTGCAGATTATTCAACAGCTACAAGCTGGTCGCCAGTTAGCAATGACGAATTCAGTAAGGTCTTCGGATTAACCACGGCTTCGGTTGGTGCTTCAATGGCCGCGTACTTGGCTGCTCAGTTTATTGATATTCGGCTATTTCATTTTTGGAAACGCCTTACCAAGGGTAAGCATCTATGGTTGAGAAATAACTTTTCTACCATTACATCGCAGCTTGTAGATACATCGTTGGTGGTTGGTATTCTTTGCTCGGTTGGTGCAATTGAATGGCAACGTTTTTCAGAATTGGTGTTTGCTGGGTGGCTATTTAAGGCAATTATTGCTGCCATCGACACGCCACTTTTGTATGCCAGTACTTGGGGAATTCGAAAATATTTTGGATTGAAGGGCGCAGAGGAGTTTGAATAAGGCATGAGGGTCTGAAACAAGACACACCATCATGCGTAAGTGTAGATATTTGCAGGTTAAAGTGCATATTTAGAATAAAGAAGCAGTAATTAATATGTTAAGAACACTCCTTGCGATACTCGTCACAGTATCGACATTTTCGACTGGATTTAGTCAGATATTTGACCCAGTTTCGTGGTCATTTTCGGCTGAAAGAGTTTCCGAAACGGAAGCAAATCTTTTTTTTGATGCAAAGATTAAGGATGGCTGGCATCTTTATTCACAGTTTATAGATGGTGATGGACCGGTTCCAACTTCGTTTGCATTTCAAGAACTTGGCTCAGCAAAACTAATCGGTACTGTTTCAGAGGAGGAAGGGCATTCTTCGATTGACCCGAACTTCGAAATGGAGCTCAAGTACTTTGAAAATAAAGCACGATTTATTCAGAAGGTTAAAGTTTCGGCCGCTGCTACGGTTGTCACGGGTGAACTGGAATTCATGGTGTGCAATGACGAACGTTGCTTGCCTCCAGATTTTTTGGCGTTTGAATTCAAGATTCCCGCTGCAGCAGCTCCGAAAGTTGCGCAAGTATCAGCAGAGCAAGTTGTCGAGT
>DMRV01000139.1 GCA_003456455.1 Flavobacteriales bacterium | reverse complement strand
TTCAATCAGCGTATTGGAAATGTAGAGACTGAAAACCCGCTTTTGCTTTTCAATGATAATTCTGCAAGAAAATCAGGAGTTCTTGTTGGTGACGGAATTTGGAGTTGGCGGATTAGAGATTTTGAAGAGAACGGTTCTCACGAGATATTCGATGGAATGCTTTCTAAAGTGGTGCAATTTCTTGCACTAAAAACAGACAAGAGTTTGTTCCGTGTAACCACGAAAAACCGTTACCACGAAGATGAAGCAGTCGTATTTAATGCAGAACTCTACAACGAAACATACGAACCTATCAACGAGCCAGAAGTCGATTTGACGATTACTGACGAAGAAGGAAAATCGTTCGAGTACAAATTCAACCGAACGGATAATGCCTACCGTTTGAATGCTGGAAGCTTCAAAGAAGGAAACTACCGCTACAAAGCGCAGGTAAGCAATGGCGGAAAAGTGCTCGAAAGCAAAGGGCAGTTTATGGTTGCTGCACTTAAACTAGAAACCACGCGTACCACTGCTGACCACGGTTTGATGTACAAGATTGCCAATGGTTCAGGTGGTGAACTTTTCTACCCTCGAGAACTGGATAAATTGGCCGAAGCCATAAAATCACGAGACGATATCCGCAACGTGGTTTA
This sequence comes from Flavobacteriales bacterium, assembly GCA_003456455.1. GTDB lineage: Bacteria > Bacteroidota > Bacteroidia > UBA10329 > UBA10329 > UBA10329. The sequence continues at coordinate 2,562 of DMRV01000139.1, read as the reverse complement.
TGAGCAAACTTGGTTCAAAGAAGCCATTCATCTGAAGTGGATTTTCTTCTTGATTCTCGCTCTCTTGAGTTTAGAGTGGTTTGTGAGGAAGCGGAATGGGGCTTATTAGATAATTCCAGCTGCAGCCCAGATAATTAAGGTTACAGCTACGAGCAGGACTCCTAGTATTAGGCTAACTATTGCAAAACCTAAACCTTTTCTCGACTCCCTTCTTTTTGTGATTCGGGCAATGCTAATCGCACCGAAAATTATCCCCAAAATACCAGCAACAAGACCAATGATTGCTGAAACCAGCCACCATGGAACGATGCTTGCCAATGTAAGACAGAAGCCCACAACCCCATGACGTCCATCCGTTTTCTACGCGTAGGATTTGTTTGCGATACATAGACAGGTTCACTAGCTGGTTTTAGATCTTTAATGACATCTGTGTCTCCGTTAGTATACATAATCATCCAAACGGTTGATCTGGGAATTGAAAAAAGAGGGCCATCTTCAAAGCCGCACTTCTTGTATTTGATTACGTCAATACCTACCTCAATAATTTTACATCTGATTTCGTCAGCTTCTTTTGTTATCAAATTATCGCAAGAATCTTTTGTTGATGGCGGCATCATTGATTTTGCTAAAACTTTGTAAATGTTTCGAGCAAAAACATTTGTTTCAATACCACCTGAAGCTTCGGAACCAGGCTCAATATAATTTTCGGTAACAATATTTTTTCTTTTGACAAAGTGTTTTTTGCCAATTGTTTCCTTTTTATGGTTTGGTCGGTCTGTTTTTTTATTGTTCCATTCAACGGAATAGCCTGGGAGGTGGTTTCTCTTCTGGAGCGTACAACCGCTTAGCAAAAGAAAAGTCAGTAAGAAAAGTGAAATAATGTGTTGAAAATTGAGTCTCATGTGTTTTCGTTGTCAGGCGCAATGTAAGTATTGCCTTTTGCCGTAACAATGAAGTATCGATGCGTTTCTATCTAACTGTAATACTAACCTCTTTCACATTCCCAACCTTATCCTTTACAGTAATTCGGATGGTGTTTTGTCCGCTGATAAAGCGTTCGTCTTTCACGTAGTAGAGTAAATTATTCTTAGGGTCAAACTCCAGAAGCACCCATTTGCCATTTAGTGTCCCTGTGTAAAAGCGAACTCCTGCTAGATTATCTTCTAAGTGGAATTTTAGTGTGTCAATTCCAGCAGTAGAAGTTTGGTCTTTAAAGTTCTTTGCACGTAGAGCAGGAGCGAGGCTGTCAAGCATAACGGCATAGTCGCCAAAAGAGCGGGTCGTTGCCGTCATCCAATTCCATTTGGCAGAGCCGCCTTCGGCAACAGGCTTCCCTCTTTTATCATAAGAAACCATGACGGCTTTCGCAGCAGTCGCTTCGGTTACATTATCCAGTTTAATGGAAACCGTCATGGATCTATCCAATGGCGTATCCGAAAGCTTTCCGATAGAATGAATGGCTGAGACACATTCCTTGCAGGGTGGCTTCAAATCGTATTTAAACTTGAGGGTATCGTACAAGCAGTTATTCGGAATGTTCAATCGTAATGAGTTATTCGTGAAACTGTTGAGTGCGTTCGGGTAAAAGATGTCCGTTACCTCTTCTTTTGCGGCAAGCACAGCACCTTGGCGCGCTTGTCCAATAACCACGAAGCTGATGGAAGAAACGTTCCCAGAATGGTCTAATACATCAACTTCTACGTTGTACGATTTTCCATTTTCGATGTGAATCGTTCCACCATCTTTGATAGTCGGGTAGAGGTCGAGTTTGTTTCCTGGAGCAATGCGCGTTCTGTAAACGAAATGTCGGTTAGCAATGCGCTTCTCATAATCAATATGGCAATTGACCATTCGTTTTTTTGAGAATGGAAACTCGTCTATTTGCTGTTTGTGAATAGTAGTTCCGTTCACTTTCACATTCATCGAGTAGATTCCACAAACGTTTCTTGAACTGGTAAATCTATCTAAGGCTGCGATTCCAAAACTGATAATTCCTGAAGCTCTAATCGTGTCTGTTGCAAGCGCATAGTTGCCAGATTTCCCATTCAGTTTGATTCCTTTTTCTTCAATCAAACCATCAACATGTCCACTTTCAGAATGACTGTAAATCCACAGTTTTTGAAGCTCTGGATGTTTGGAGTCCTTCACTTCAAAACCGTGATTTAATGGATTGGTTGGAATTTGCCCAATCGTTTCTCGCACTTCAAAGTGTACGTGCGGACCGCCAGAACCGCCTGAGTTTCCACTCTTGGCAATCAGTTGGCCTTTCTTAACAGCAAACTTCCCAGCCGGAGGGTTGATATTTACTTCAAACGATTGCTTGGCGTATTGCTGCTCTTTTACATAAGAAGCTATTTCTGGCGCAAACTCCCGTAAGTGCGCGTATACAGATGTCTTTCCGTTTGGATGCTCCAAATAAATGGCTTTCCCGAAACCACCTTCTGAAACAGCTACTCTAGACACAAAACCATCAGCAATGGCGTAAACCGATTTTCCTTCAACGCCACCAGTTTTAAAGTCTAAGCCTGAATGGAAATGATTGCCACGCACTTCTCCGAAGTT
>DMRV01000248.1 GCA_003456455.1 Flavobacteriales bacterium | reverse complement strand
TGGAGCTTCGTGAAAGCGGTAGGCGAGACATTCGCACCAACTTATCGTCATCTTGTTTCGGCAAATAAGGTTAAGACTTACACAGATTCTAATCTCCAATGGCGCAATCTACGCAGAGGTCGTTATGTAGAATTCAACTTGGTTTATGATAAGGGAACCAAGTTTGGATTGGAAACGGACGGACGAATAGAATCGATCCTGATGAGTTTGCCCGAAAACGCTTCTTGGTTCTACAATCATACGCCAGAAGAAAATGGAGATGAAGCTTTTACGCTAGCACATTTGGCTAAGGATTTAGATTGGGTAAATAGCTGACAGTTCTCTTCCGTTTTTTGGCTATTTTTAATTCAATTACAGTAGCTTAGATTTTCGCTTACTAAATCAAGCAACCTATACCAAATTGACCCGTTATTGAAGTGGTTGAATTTCAACCGCTGATTGATATGAAAAACCTCTACCTACGCTGGCTAATTGCCGCTTTTAGTTTATTTCTCGTTGGGGCTGATGAAGCACATGCTTCTCACGCGCTTGGTGCAGAGATTACTTATGAGTGTTTGGGCGGTAATCAGTATTTGGTGAGATTGGTTTTTTACCGGGATTGTGGTGGGATTGCTGCACCAACAGCACCTGCTCTTACCATTAATTCTTCTTGTGGAAATCAGAATGTTGGACTGACTTTGCAGCCGCCAACGCCTCCCTTTCCGCCTTTCGATGCGTATTTGGTTCCGTATGAGCTTCCAGTTTACTGCCAGGCATCCAACTGTGGAAGTGGAAATACGCCCGGAATTCAGGAGTACATTTACGAGGCTACGGTTACATTACCAGCGTGTGCCGACTGGACTATGAGTTACGATTTGTGTTGCAGGAGTGCAGATATCAATACGATTGGTACTCCCGGTAGTCAGGATATTTATGTGAGTGCATTCTTGAATAATCAGGCTGCACCCTGTAATAGTTCGCCACAGTTTGATGCCCCAGCGAGAGGTTTCTTATGCTTAAATGAGGATAACACAATTCTCGCAACTGCTACAGATCCAGATGGAGATCAGCTTGTTTATTCGCTTTACACGCCTTGGCATAATCCTGGTCAAAGCGTCAATTATAACGGTGGTTATAACCCGAATAACCCACTAAATAATAGCAACTACACGTTCACTAATGGAGTGATTGAGGTTACTCCAACATCAAACGGACAGATTACCGTTGTTGGTGTGATGATTGAAGAGTATCGTAATGGTGTGCTCATTGGTCGGGTTGTAAGAGATATGCAGGTGCGAGTAATCAATAACTGCCCTCAAAATCCGGGTCAGGATTTTGATATTAATCAGGATGGCATTTTTGATGGAGATACTTTTGTCCTTTGTACCGAAAGTGGCATTCAGTTGGATATTTACTTGAATAACACGGTTCCAGGTTTGAACTATGGAATCAACGCCAATAATTTGTTGGATTTTCCTGGAGCTTCCTTCATAAACGTTCCAAATGGCTCCGCTCCTGGAGGAGTCATTGGTCAGTTTAATTGGGTGCCCGACCCAACGTTTGTAGGAACTACGCAAACACTTGTGCTATCAGCTTTTGACGACAATTGTCCAGTTGTCGGATTCTCAAACTTTACTTATCAGTTTACCATTACAGGTTTGGAGTTGGATGTTGATATTGATACAGTTGCCATTTCGTGCACCGATTCCGTGGAGATGAATGCAATTGTTTCAAACGGAACACCGCCCTATCAGTTTATATGGGGGGATGGCTTTATAGGTGCGAATAGATGGGTTACGGAGGGTGAATATATTGTGGAGGTTATAGATAACGAAGGTTGTTCTGGAAGTGATACCATTAACGTTTACTACGTTGATGATCCTCAGGGTGCATTCTTTGAACCACCTAACGCGTGTGTTGATTCCGTTATTCAATTTATAGACCAATCCTTTAGTAACTACCCGCCTGATTTGCCGCCAATTACCATTGTAGATTGGCAATGGAATTTTGGTGATGGAAGCGCGCTCTCGAGTGCTCAAAACCCATCCCATGCTTATGATTCTGCCGGCTACTATACTGTTGAATTGATTGTTACCAATGACCTAGGGTGTAGAGATACTGCTCTGAGCAGTGTGTGGGCAAATCCACCGCCAAATGTAGATTTCGAGTTTGAGAATGTGTGTACGGATACATTATTCACTTTTACAGATATTTCAACGATTGACACAGGCCAAATAGCAAATTGGGCTTGGGATTTTGGCGATGCATCTGTACCTGTGCAGGCACAGAACACCACTTATTCTTATTTAAATCCCGGAACATATAATGTCACACTGGCAGCTGTTTCGGATAGCGGCTGTCCAGCTTCTCTGACCCAACCCGTATACGCCTTTCCAATACCAATTGCAGATTTTTCGCCAACGGATGTGTGCAACGGAAACGTATCTAGCTTTACTGATTTATCAACGGTATCTGCTGGAGACATGGGCTCGTGGGTGTGGGATTTCGGAGACCAAACCTCCACTTCGTTTTTACAAAACCCCGTACACACCTATTCTGATACTGGTTTGTTCAACGTAACATTGATTGCAATCACGGATTCTATGTGTCGCGATACGTTAACTCAAACAGTTACAGTTCATCCATCGCCTAATGCAGGATTTACTAACGATACGGTTTGCGCACAGTTGGAAATGAGTTTTACTGATACATCTACGATTCCAACGGGAACAATTGTAAGCTGGTCTTGGGATTTTGGAGACGGTGGAGTTTCAGCCGATCAAAACCCTGTTCACGTGTACAACTTGGGAGGGCAATACACTGTATCCTTAACGGTTGAATCAGACTTGGGATGTATTGATGTTTTTGATAAGGTCATAATCGTTTATCCGAAGCCATTTGCCAATTTCAACACGTTTGCTGCCTGCCAGAATGATGTAAATAGCTTCACAGACCTATCGCTTGTTGCCACTGGCTCGCAGATTGTCGGATGGGAATGGGGTTTTGATGACCCGGCTTTGGGAGTATCCTCAGTTCAATTCCCTACCTATGTTTATGATACAAGCGGAGTTTACACGGTTCAGCTTATTGTAGAAACTGATTTCGGTTGTTTAGATACAACCACAAGAACAACTGAAGTTTACGATTTGCCTGTTTCAGATTTCGACTTCAATGATGTCTGCCGTTATACTGCAGCGGTTTTCAATAACACTTCAACAATTGAAACTGGTTCATCTATTGTGAATTACGATTGGGATTTTGGAGACGGAGATACATCAACCGATGAAGATCCGTTTGGGCAGGAATATCCTGCAGCAGGATTTTATGACATAGAACTAATTACAGAATCTAATGATGGCTGTATGGATACTTTGGTTCAGACAATTGAGGTTTTTCCGGTACCTACTGCTTTGTTTACTTACGATTCCGTTTGCTATCCGCTAGCTACAACTTTTCAAGATTTGTCTTCTGTTGGTGGAAGTTATAATGTTGCAGGTTGGAATTGGAAATTCGGTGATGGAACTGTGCCATCAACTCTTCAAAACCCAATTCATAATTATTCACCTTGGGGTGATTATTCCGTTTTGCTTACTGTGACTACAGACGCTGGTTGTATACATGATACCACGCTAGGACCAGTTCGGATATATCCAAAACCTGATGCCGATTTCAGTGATGAGATTGCCAATTGTTTGAATGATACAACCGTTTTTGTTGACCTTTCTACCATTGATAACTCTCCTGATGACTTTTTAATCGATTGGAGTTGGGATTTTGATAATGGAGCAACAAGCCCTGCATCAGACACAACACAGGTATATGCTACTTACGGATTCTACAATGTTGAATTAGCTGTGGAATCTAATCATGGATGTCAGGACACTACGGTTATTCCAGTAGAAATTTACCCACTTCCGAACGTTGAGTTTACCGTTGATACGAACTTTGGTTGTCAACCTTTCCGCGCTTGGTTTACAGACCAATCTAGCATTCCATCTCCTTACATTTTAAGTTCTTGGGAGTGGAATTTTGGAGATAATTTAGATACCATTTCTACTCGCAATCCGGAGCATACCTATAATGATGAAACGCTTGGGGACTTTGACACAGGAGTTTATTCGGTCTATCTGCAGGTAACATCAGCAAATGGCTGTATTTCTGATACGGTTTATCAGGATTACATGACTGAATACCCCAAGCCTGATGCGTTGTTTTCGGTTAGTCCAGAGCGAACGGACATTCTCTTTCCAAAAGTTTGGATAACGGATCTTGCTTCCCCAAATGTAGTCTCTTGGCAGTATGAGCTTGGGGATGGCTCACAGTCCACACTGCAAAACCCGATTCATGAATATCCCGACACAGGCTATTTTGATATTTGGCAGTATGTAACTACTCAATACGGTTGTAAGGACACTGCCAACTTCCAAGTTAAGATTGACCCCGAATTCATGTTTTATATTCCATCGGCTTTTACGCCTGATGAGGACGATAAGAACGAACAGTTTTTTGGAGCAGGAATAGGAATTAGAGACTATCGTATGCGGATTTATAACCGCTGGGGAGAAATGATTTTTGAATCAAATGAGTATGATTTCCATTGGGACGGAACGTATCAAGGAAAACAAGTTCAAAAAGGAGTTTACGTTTACCGTTTCGATTTATTGGACGTAAAAGGAGAACCGCATATTTATCGCGGTCACGTAACTCTCTTTAGGTAGGGTTAGCGTGTTAATAGACCTAGCGTCCTAAATTCAGAATTGAAATTCGTGAATGTTTGACAGACATTTCAAGCCTTTTACAACTTTGGTGAAAACAGAAATTTGTTGGATTACCTAAAATCTACTACATCATAATCCTTCGATTCGTATTCTGATTGTGAGAAAACGAATTGATTGGCAGGAATTCCAGCATTGTTTTTCATGCTTTTAACTTCAAGTAGATAATTCGTACCATCCTTGCCAAAGGTTTTAGAATAAGCTATGTGGTTTGTTTGCTTTTCAATTCCCATTCTGATTCGAGAATAAGGCTTCTTGCCTGGGTCATCCGGAAATAAATCAACCACATTCAATTCCTTACCATCCATTATTTCTTCGGAATGGAATTGTGATTTATATCCTTTGTCATATTGGCTGAAGAAATTAGAAGGGTCAAGCTCTGTTTCGTCTTTAAACTCTTCAACAGACTTAATGTGTACCTCTAAATCTTCTTCCATTACGTACCAAACAATAGCGCCATCGCTATATATATCTTG
>DMRV01000471.1 GCA_003456455.1 Flavobacteriales bacterium | reverse complement strand
GATTGCATTGCGTTTGCAGCTACGCGTCCAAAGCATGTAAATGTTGCTGATATGCTTGTTCTTCCTTCTGCACAGGGAAGTGCCACACAGGTAAAGAGAGAGTAGACTTAAGCTCCGTCAAACATCGTCTTATCGATGTCTACGTAGAAAGGAAACTTCATTAAGTAATCAAGCCCTTCTTCGGCTGTTTTATCGCCATAAAGAACCTCATAGATTGTTTCAGTAAGTGGAGCTCTAAAGCCTAAGTAATTGGCCATGGCCCGCGAAATACGCAACGTATTGATACCCTCGGCTACTTCCTCCATATCAGCAAGAATAGCGGTAAGCGTTTCCCCTTTTGCAATGCGATAGCCAACGGTATAATTCCGACTTTTTGCGCTTGAACATGTTGCAATCAAATCACCAATTCCGGCCAACCCTAGAAACGCAAGCGCATCTCCACCAAGGTATTTTCCAACGTGAATCATTTCTACCAATCCACGGCTAATGAGTAAGGATTTAGCATTCTCGCCATAACCCAAACCATTAAGTGCACCCGCAGCCAAGGCTATCACATTTTTCAAAACACCAGCAATCTCAACTCCAGTAAGGTCATCACTGCCATACACTTGAAAGCGAGGGGTTCGCAGCGTTCGTTGACCAATCTTAATTACTTCCTCAAAACGACTTGCCAACACGGTTGCTGCTGGTTGTCCTGCTAGAATTTCGGAAGCCAGATTCGGCCCCGCCAAACACCCAACTCTTCTTACAATGGTTTCCTGCAAAATAACCTCGCTCATGGTATTAACCTTTGCGGGGTTGAGTTTGTACTCAGCAGTTAACGTATCTCCTTCGGGCAATTGCACGTCCACTCCCTTTGTTCCATGAATCAGAATATGTTCTGGGGTAAGAAACGGAGCAAGCGTTTTAATTGTATCTCTAAAAACAGCCGAAGGTAAAATCGGATAAATAAGGCTGCACTTTTCCGCTACTTCCTGTATGCTTGTGGTAGCAGTGATATTTTCGTGCATTTTCCGCCCACGATTGTCTCTCGTACTATTGATGGCATCAGCAACATCTTGGCTTCGCGTAAGCATGTAAACGTGCTGATTCTCGGCCAATAAATTACCGATTGCTGAGCCAAAGCTACCAGCACCAAGAACACCAACAGGCGCTTTATCTTCAGATGACTTTGTGGAGCTCATATCCTTCTAATCGGTTGTGGTAGAAATATAAAATAGTGATGTCTTGAGATTCGAAATCGCCATCAGCATTATACATCAATGGCAGTTTATTATGGTAGACTCCAAGGTTGGCTATTCCTTTTTTGATGATAGCGCTCAAACTTCCTTCTAGAATTTCCTTCTCTAACTGAATCTCGCCATTGGCGTGCATTTCGCGTAAACGCATTACTAGCTTATCCACTCGATCCATCAATTCTTTTGGCTTGATGATAAGTTCGTCTGATGGCAAGCGCATCAAACCGTACAGGTCCATTTTACTGTAGCGTGATTTGATAATTCGGAAAGCAGCGAATGCCAAAATCTGGCTTGAAAACACCACCGCCTCACAGTGATACCTTTCTACTATTTTATCTCCGAGCATCCGCGTGTATTCCGCATCGCGCTGCATATCCTTACTTATTTCGCCATTGGAATAGAAGTATTTCTTGATATCAACCTCATTTCCATGCGGATCAAAACTATTGCCTTCTTCATCAACTCGGTTCCCAAAAAGATCCATGGGAGTTCCGAATCGGACCGCCATTTCTGAAGATGCTGTGAAGAATTTGTAAATGAACCGAAGCATTTTGCTCGAAGTAGAAAAGTCATCGTTCTCCACGAAATATTGCGCTTGACCGCTAATTTTCAAATGCTGATCAATAAGACTCTGAGCTTCCAACACAAAGTTGTAGTTGATGGTAACGGGAACCACGAAAATTTTCTTCGCTTCATCGCCATCTTCAACGAAATTCATTCGCTGCGCTTGAAGAGCCGTCCCGAGTAATCCGAGCTTAACACGTTTTTCCAACATCCCACTTCGTGAGCGTGTTCCGCCAGGAAAGAAAAGTCCATTACATCCTTTTCTGAGCGAAAGCTCTGAATACATCTTGAGCGTTTCGAGATAGAGAAGGTTCTTTTTCCGTCTATCAACCTTGTAAGCTCCAAGACGATTCATGAACCACGCCATGATTTTAATTCCGAATAGGTTCAGTCCAGCACCATAAAGCACGGGCGGTAAGCCAATACTTTGGATGGCCCAGCCAATAAGCATCGAATCGAGATTACTAAAGTGGGTTGGAACAATGATTACAGTTCCTTTTTCCGCCAATGCACGTACGTGGTCAATCTCACCAATAAGATGGATTTTATCATGGAGATTACTTCTGCTTGCAAAAAACCGCGATAGCCCTTTATTCTGTGAAGCATTGAGCAGTCGAGCAAACAAAAACGTGGTAAACCCCTTCGCAAAATCATAAGCTTTCACGTCAAAAACTCCAGCAATTTCTTCTGCGTATCGTTTTACAATGCGCTGAACAAGGTCCTCATGTCCGAAGGCATTCGGATTTTCATGGCCAGCATTAATGCGTACCATATCCTTCTTCACTTTGGACCAAAAATCCTTTTCATCTGGTCCGTCTGCCTTCCAAGGGGTTTGGTTTAACCGAATCTTTTCGGTGTAAAGGGTTCGTGCTAATTCATCCTTCAGATTGGCTGGGTTATTACCCAACGACTCCTTGATGTTTTCAATGGAAAGTTCGACTAGCTCCTTTAGAAACGCCTCACGATTATGTGACAGTTTTACAATTGGCCACGTTTCCGGATCCGGCAAAATTGGGTCGTATAACCAGCCATCGGAAGTATTAACCTTAGTTGCCATGCTCGAATATAGGAATTAAGCGAAGCGTTTGAGCGACCTAGCGGCTTCGCTTCCTAACAGTCCAAGTGAAGCTAAAGC